>JAIKVL010000026.1 GCA_024685775.1 Clostridia bacterium
CCCATTGCTTGAAGTTGTCTTATCGTTTGATCCAAAAGCGCCAAATCATTTTGACTTGCCGTTTTTCTCCATTCCTTTTCGCATTCCAACGCATCGCAATAAATCACAATGCTTGCTATATCAACTCTATCTTTCATATCATTTCTCCTCGCTCAAAAGAACCTTTACTGCAACCATACACTTGACAAAAATATGTGTTCGCCGACTGCCAAACTCTATTGTTTTTACTATAAAGCTTATCGCCTAAACAATAGCAATACTATATCACACAATGCAACGCTTGTAAATACCTTATATCATTTTTCGCGTCAACGCTCTTTGCTTTTCGTAAGAGGGCGTCTCCCGCCGCAAAGCTGAATTTCTCCTCGATCCGCGGCGCATTTCTGCGAAGCCGTCTTGAATTCGCGCGCGAAACATTGTATAGTATAAGTGATCGCGCGGAAGGATCCGATCGGAACGCGTCCCGCGCGAAAACGAACACACGAGGTAACTATGAAAAAGCGTTTTATCTTTTGGATCCTGCTGATCGCCGCCGCCTGTCTTTTCCTCTCGGTCGGATGCAAACCGCCGAAAAAAGAGACCTTGACCATCGCCTTCCAAACGGGGACGAGCGAAACTCTCGCGGAACGGTCAGTCGATCTTTCGAAAGCGGACGAGCTCTCGCTTCCCTCGCCGTCGCGAGAGGTCTTCCTCGCGGAGAGCGAGAATCAAGACGGTTGGTATTTCGACGGTTGGTATTTCGACCGCGCCTGTCAAGCCGCCTATTCTCCCGATCTTTTACGGGAAAAATCGGAAAACGGGAAAGTTACGCTTTATGCGAAATGGGAGATTTATATGCAGATTAACGGAAAGATCGGCGGGAAAACCGTCCTGAACCCCGAATTTGCTTGGAAAAACCAAGCGAACGACAAAGCTTTCGGCGTCCTCATCCGCGACGAAGCCGGCAACACCGTCCTGCGGGACGACGTCTCGGAGAACTTCTATCAGCTTCCGATCAACTTGGCATACGGAAAGAAATACACGTTCATCGTCTCGGGAAAGACGACGAACGCCACCTTTACCTGCCCCTTCGAGACGATCGCGGGAGAAGGCAAGCCCGACTACCGCTCCGCGGAGTTCTCCGTCTCGGAGCCCTTTAAGTCGCATATGGTCATCCAGCGCGGAAAGCCGATCGAGATCAAAGGCAAAGCGCCCGCGAAAGCGCTCGTCATCGCCGATTTTTACGGAACGCAGTATCTGCAAACCGCAAGCGACGCGGGCGAATTCTCGTTTGCGTTCCCCGCTATGGAAGCGAACGCGACCCCGACCGACCTCTCTTTCCGAATTCTGAAAGAGAAAAAGATCGTCCTCGAAGACGTCCTCGTCGGCGACGTCTATTTGGTCAGCGGACAGTCCAACGTTCAATGGTGCTTGAAAGACTCGGACTACACCGAAGCGGACGTGGATAACGCCGTCCGTAACGACGTCCGTTTTTACTCGATGAGCACCTCGCGCGCGGAGGAACCCATCGACACGGTCAAGGACGGAAAATGGTTTAAGATCAATAAGCTCAACCCCGGTTACACTTGGTACTCCGCGATCGCCTTTATGGTCGGCTCGATGCTCGGGACGGAACTTGCCGAAGCAGGCGTTCCGATCGGCGTGATGTCCGCTTCGCAGGGCGACACGAATATCGTAAGTTGGATGGGTAAGGAGTACTACGACGGACCGATCGCCAATAAAAACCTGCATTACAACGCGATGATCCATCCCCTCAGAAACGGCAATCTCAGCGGCGTGATTTGGTATCAGGGCTGCAATAACTCGGCGAAAGGCTCGGACTACAAAGCCCTGCTCGGAAAACTCAAACAGAACTGGCGCGCCCTGTTCCGAAACGAGGATATGCCTTTTTATATCGTCCAACTCCCCGTCTTCGACGGCGACAGCGGCAATAATTACGACTTCTCGTTCGTCCGCGAATCGCAATACCTTTCCTGCGAAGAGGACGAGGACGCCTACCTGATCGCGACCTGCGACGGCGGCGACCCGACCTATATTCACCCGCGCGAAAAACGCTATATCTGCGAACGGCTCACGAAATCCATCCTTTCGACCGTCTACGGAAAGCCCTATCTCCCCCAAAGCCCGACCTATCTTTCCCACGTCGTCCAAGGGAACCGAGCTATCGTCTCGGTCAAGAACGGCGAAGGGCTGAACGCGAAAGGCGCGATCGTCGGGTTCGAACTCGCGGGCGTGGACGGGAAATATTACGGCGCGACCGCGTCGATCGAGGGCGGCAAACTCGTCGTTACGTCCGAAAGCGTGGCGGCGCCCGTCTATATCAAATACGGGTTCTCGAAGAGCCCCTTCCTGAACGTCTATAATAAAGACGGCTTCCTTTTGAGCCCCTTCCGCACCGACCGCTATAACCGCGGGATCGATCTTTTGGACTATAAGAGCGGCGCGAATTACGCGCAATCGGGCGGCGACGAAATGACCTACGAGATCGTTTCGGTCGGAAACGGAAAGGGTTTCCGCGTCAGCAAAGCAGGCGGCAGCGCGGGCTACGGCATTTTGAAACTCGATAAATGGGGCGCGATCGGCTATGAGGAAAGCGCGATGAAGATCCGCGTCGTCGGGACGAATTCCGGCGCGACCGTCCGCTTCCGCATCCGCGAAAATTCCTACGAGATCTGGGCGTACTCCTTTACGGACGACTTTACGGGCGAGAAAACCTTTACCTTCCCCCTCTCCGACCTGACCTGCCTGGACAGCCCGTCGGACGGCATCCTCGACACCCAAGCCGTCCGCAATATCGATATCGCGATCCAAGCCGACGGCGCGGCTACCGTCACCTTCCTCGACGTCAAGTTCGTCGATCCGCAAGTCTGAATCGAACCATAAGAGACGAAAAAAGGGCGGGAACTTCAAATTCCCGCCCTTTTCGTTTTTATTTCGATTGCCAGCATCAAAAGAACGCGGCGTAACGCCCGATCAATTCGGCGAGGCGATCAAGGGTACTCTTTTTTAAGCATATGAGAACTTTTTCATCGGAGCCGTAACTTTTTGCGGAAGAAACCGTTAAACTTTTTGTTCATTTTCCAACCTCAATTTATAAAAACGACTTCCAAAGTCGTGACGTCCAATTTGTCCAAAACATAACCAAAAACATTTTGCGCATATCTCGGAGCGGTAACGGATTTATTTTTGAATTCTTTTTTAATTCGCATTTTCAAAACGTCGCCATCTTGTTCAAACCCTTCAAATCGATCGTTTCGCTTACTTGTCGTTCGGAAAAAGGCGATTGCGATCATTTGCGTTTCGGGATCGATTTCGGGTAACGTTTCGAATATTTCTTCTAGCTGTTCCGTTTCTTTTATAATATAGCATCGGGTTTCGGGTGAAGTTTTATCATAATCATTTGTGTGTTTTCCATCAATTAACCCAAGGCTTTTCGTTGAATTCTCCTCCATAAAAGACGACTTTAAACCGGAAGTGCCGGTTCTTCCCGAAAGGTCTTCTCTATAAATATGAATAATACGTTTCGCATTGTATCGGGTAATATCATACTCCTCTTTATCGCCGTTCTCTTTATTCGGATGATTGCATGACGCAAAAATCGTAAAACAAAGGATCAAAAGTAATAAAATGCAAATAATCTTTTTCCTCATACTCCCTCCTTTCGTTCGATTTTATGCCTGCGCGCTCCGTGGTTACTCTATATTATCAAAATATTTACAATGTCGTCAATATGGGTTTTACAGAGAAAAAGCCCGTTCGTCCGAGGCGCAGAACGGCAAATTTCCCTGTGGCGAGTATTCGAGCATTTCCATTGTGCTTGCGAAAAAGACGGCGTATCCGTAATCTTCAAAATCAACGTACAAATGATCAGGAGAATCATTAAGGCTGTATAGAATTTCAATTTTTTGAATTTTTTTATTTCCAAAAGTGGCTTCTGAATTCTTTTCTATTCCTAATCCAACTTCTGCTTCCGCCATTCTATCAGTTTCGTTAGATACAATAAAAAAAGAAACCCGCACAAAACATTATGACCGAAATTAATAGTAGTGTTTTTCTCATAGTAATAACTTCCTTCCATTAAGCTATCCTATAGTTATTTTTAATTCTTTTGCAATGGGTTTATCGATTTCAAACAAGAACCATCTTTGATTCGGGCTCGTTGCAGTTCCTCTTGGTTCACCTTTTACAGTTCCGCGACGATAAACGTTTATGTATAATTCATCATTCGCTTTGTTTACACTCGTAACATAATAGCTGTCATTTCCATACACGGTAGTACATGTGTAAAGAACATAGTATTTATGCTCAAAATCGCATGTTAATGTGCAATCATTTAGCATCAACTCTTCAAAATCCGATTTTGTTGAAATCGTCCAAGTGTATTCCGCCGGAAGTCCATCGACATCGGATTCGCACCCTGTTGTATGATAAGAGTTTTTTATTTCATCCTTAACAAAATCACCGTAATTGTCATATAAAACAACCGATCCATCTTTTCTTTTAAAATCACCACAGGAATAAAAAAAGCATAATCCAAAGATAATTAAAGCAATTCCAATATAAAAAGCTTTTCTAAACAACGTACTTTCTCTTTTGGCAAACTGGCGTACACTAATAACAAACTTATATATCCATATCTTTTTCATTTTTCTACCCGCGTAATATGATAACATCATCCTTTTCAGTTTTATCGACTTTTATAACCAAACACTTTTGTAACGGTGCGCTTAATCCCGGGGCGAAAGGATCCATCGATTCGTGCATTATCCTAATATATAATACGCCTAAATCCATATAACTCCTTTTAACATAATAAGGGCGCGGGACATAAGAAGTAAAAATATAGACAAGAAGCGTCTCATTTTTATAATCAATGGAGATATTAAAACTTGAAAAGATATTAGTTTCTTCCTCTTCGTCTTCTAAAATATACAAGTATTCGGTTGAAAATTCTTCGCCGTGCGTATTCAAGTACTCTTCTTGCCCTTCAAGTTTTATAAAGCAACTGTTACGCGTGATGTTTTTCATTAAAAATTCCTCACGCACTTCATATCCTTCGTATAAAACCTCGGCATGAAACGGATTTGATTCTTCAATCGATTCTTTACAAGAAAAAAGCGACATAGAAAATACAATACAAAATGATACTATTAAAATGAATATGTTTTTTTTCATACGCCCTCCTTTCGTTCGATTTTATGCCCGCGCGTTTTGCGGTTACTCTATATTATCAAAATATTTACAATTTCGTCAATATGGGTTTTACAAAGAAAAAGGGCGGGGACTTCATTTCCCGCCCTTTTCTTTTCACTCGTTTATTTCTTTTCGATCAAGCGGATCACGGGGTCTTCGAGGACGCCGCCTTTATCGAGGACATAGCCGCGGACGCGCCAAGGGAGCGACCTGCGATGGAACCAGCTCGGGCTGTCCGACCGCTTATACTTGCGGCGAATATGGACCGCGCCGAACGCGTTCTCGCGCGAAACGTACGCCGTCAGCGCAAGGGAGTTTTCCCCTTCTTTCGACTTGAAAGAGGCTTCGTACGGCGCGAAGAAGATATCTTTTTCCTCGCCGTTCAGATTCGCGGTCAAAAGCGCCGAAGCGTAGCGCGCGGAAAGGACGGCTTTTTCGCCCTGCGCCACGAACGAGGCAAAATAAGTGATCTTGCCGCTGTAAAACGGAAGGAACTGCTTCGTAACGTCGCGGAAGGCGAGCTTCTTCGGAAGCGGAACGATTTTTCCTTTCGTTCCTTTGAGATCGACGCCGAATGCGCCGAGGAGATAGCAGTTCTCGCAACAATCGTAGTTTCCCATCGGGATCGAAAGCTCGACGAGGTTGCGCCCCGCTTTGAGTTCGATCGGGATCGTTCGAATCGCCTGATCGACGTAGTACCCGTCGGGCGCTGCGGTCACGGCTTCCCCATTAACGGAAAGGGAATAATCCTCATACTCGCAGGCGAATTTCGCGGAGACGGAGATTTCGCTCTCGACCTCGAAGAGAAGGGAAACGCGCCCTTTCTCCGTTTCGGGAGCGCGGAGCCAAGGTTGGAGATCGGAGCGATAAGCTCCGAGACCGAGCGACTTTCTCGCGGCGTTCGTCAAAAGATCGAGATCGCGCCTTGCGTGAACCTTCGCGCCGCCCGCCGACCATTTCGCCTTATCGAGAAGCAGGACGTTCGGCTCGCCGAGCGCGTAATCGTATTCGCCCGAAAGGACGATCTCGCGGGAAATCTTTTCTTCCGCCGCCACCTCTTCCTTTCCGCTTTCGCCGCCCTCTTCCAAGCGAAGGAGCAAGCTGTCGTTATTGTATAAAGTCTTTCGGACGTAGGTCGCGCCGCCACGGATCTCAGCCGCAAGCGGTTTGATCTCACCCGTTATCGTGTCGAATTCGGTAACCTTCCAATTTCCCTTGATTTCAATCGTAACGCTGTCTTTTACGACGTTCGGATCGTTCGTCAAGGGGACGGAACGGGGATGGGGGAAGCCCGCGCGCGGCGCGGTCAGGAAAAGCCACCTGCCGCTCTTATCCTCGCGGAGCGTGGAAAGATATTCGTTCGGTCTCTTCTCGGACGAGACGGAAACGGAAACGTTCTCTTTGACTGCGGAAAGGACGGCTTCCTTTTCAAACGGCACGCTCTCGCATTCTTTTTCGAATTCGACCGCGTCGAAGGAAGTCTCTCCGTCGATCATCGCGGGAGGCGCGCCGAGGAAGACGACTTTGCCGCCCGCCTTGCGGAACGCTTTCAGAAAATCGAGCGTCGAGCGGCGCATCGTCAGAAGATCGGGGACGAGAATGGTCTTATATTCGCACTCTCCGACCGCAAGGGGATCTTCCCCTCTTTGCGAAGGGAGAAGCGCCTCGGAAATAAAGTCGAAATCGCACCCGCCGTAAAGCAGGATGTCGGTCAGACGCAGAAAATCCCGATCCGCTTCTTTCCGCCACTTGCGCGACATATTTTTCGCCGCGATATGCAGATAATAGCTTTCGATCGGATGGATCACGGCGACTTCGTTGATCGCCTTGCCGCGCGTCAAAGCGACGTTCAGCCTCGCGAAGTGATCTTCCAGCCCCTTCCATTTCAAATACCACGGAGACTGGTAGAAAAGAGAAGGCGGATAGTCGCGCTTCGCTTCGCCGCGCATGCTGTAATAGGAAAGGTGCGGCACGCGGACGGTGACGCCGAGGCAGGCGAGCCAATCGCCCTCTTCCTTGAATTTCCCGAATTCCGCGACCCAACGCGAAACGCCGTAGAGTTCGCAAAGCATCCCCTCTTTCCCCTCTTGGCGGACGACGGATTCCGTTTGCTTCGCGGTGGTGAATTCGTGTCTGCCGCAAAGCAGGTCGATGCCGGGGATCCCGAAATGCTTATAATGGCGCATCGTCTCGCCGACCGCCTTGCTTTGGGTGTCGAGCGTGGGTTCTTCCATTAAATGCCCCGTAAGGCGCAATCCGAGCGCTTCCGCTCTCTTGCCGAGATTATCCGAGAAGGCTTCCGCGAAACGCTCGGTGCGGTGGGTATGATAACGGAAACGCGTGCGGAACAGCGTCTCGGAAGGAAGATCGAAGAAAAGTTCGGGCAAAAGGTCCAGAATGTCCTCGCCGAAGGTCTTTTCGTAGGTCTCCGCGAAATCGTCCGTCCAAGGAAGGATCGCCTGCCCGGGGAAAAGCGAACACTTGAAGGGGGAAATAAACTTGGTCTGCGGTTCGTCCGTAAAGATCGCGGGAACGGTCTTTCCGAATTCTTCGCCGACGGTTTTTTGGTACGTCCCGTAGGTATAGTCCGCGAAGCGATCGAGCGCCTCTTTGCAGAGGGCGTCGACGTAACCCGCTTGGTTAAACTGGTCGGACGGCTCGTCCACGACGAGATAGGCGTAGAAGCGTCTGCCCGCGGCTTTTTCGCCCTCTTTTAAGCGCGTATAGCCCGAACATTTTCCGCAAAAGAGGCGAACGGCGTAGGTCGCGAGAAGTTTCGCGCCGCCGGTCTGCCTACCGCCCGAAAAGGTCGCCGTCTCGGCTTTCTTTTTCGGCGTAAAGACGAGCCCTCTTCTTCTGAATCTGCCGTCTTTCGTGACTTCGCCGCCGCCGAAGCCCGATGGATAACGGTCTTCGTCATACAGCCACGCAAGCGTCTTCGTCCGCTTCGCGTCTTCAACGCAAGCCCTTACGCACGCATTGAATTTTTCGCCGAGATAGGGCGTAGCGAGCCCCGCGCGCGGGTGCATATGATAGCCGCCGAAGCCCATCTCGCGGAAGATCCCCGCCTGCCTGACGCATTCTTTTTCATCCAGTTCGTCGTTCCAAGACCAAAAAGGCGCGCCGCGGTATTCGGCGGTCGGATCGCGGAACAGTTCTTCGCTTATCCGTTCGGATTTGTTTTTCTCGTATAACATAGGTTTCCTCCCGTTTATTTCGTGAGTTCGTAGACCGCGCACTCAAACGCCGCGTATTCCCCGTTCGCGCCGCCCTTGCGGTTCGCGTTCGAAAGAAGCAATTTCCCTTCGGGAAGACCTTCGATCGTTTGCGCGTTCTCGAAATTGCAAACGACGAGGATCTTTTCCTTTTCGTCCTCGCGCACAAAAACGAATTGATTCTCTCTTTCGGGGAATAGCTGACGGCAATCGCCGCGGCGAAGCGCGTTCTTTTCGCGGCGAAGCGCGAGGAGATCGCGATAATAGCGCCAAATCGATTTTTCGCTCGCAAGGTCGGATGCGAGATTAATCTCGCCGCTCCGCGTGGCGTAGGGAAGCCACGGCGCGGAAGCGGTCGTAAAGCCGTGATTCGGAGTCCCGTCCCAAGCGAAGGGGCGGCGGGTGTTGTCGCGGCTGCCGAAGTTGATCTCTTCGAGGAGTTTATCCTCGGGGATCTTCCCCTGCTGCTCCTTATAGTAGCCCAAACATTCGACATCGTTAAAGAAAGAAAGATCGGAATAATGCGAGTTCGCCGAGCCGATCTCCTGACCCTCGTAGATAAATGGGATCCCTTTTAAGAGACAGACCATCGTCGCGACCGTGGTCGCGCTCTCGTAGCGCAGCGCGCCGTCGTTTCCGACGCGGGAATTGAACCAAGGTCTGTCGTGATTATCGGTCAGAAGGATGTATAAAAGGTCGTGCTTCTCGGTGAAGCGTTCCCACCCCATCAAGATCTCTTTGACTTCGTCCATCCGATGCGGAACGGGCGTGTAGCGGCCTTGCCTGCCAACGTTCAAATGGGAGAATTGGAAGACGCTTTTGAGCTCCTTGCGATCCTGCCCGCAGGTCGCGACGATGCTCTCTTCCGTCGTCTCGGCTTCTCCGACCGTGTAAAGATTCGCGAGATGATCCCGCCCGAAGACTTCGCGAATGTATTCGTGCAAATGCGGTCCGTTTCGGCGCAAGCCTTTCTCGAAGTCCTTGGAAATATGATCGAGGACGTCGCAGCGGAAACCGTCCACGCCCTTTCCGACCCAAAAATCGACGATCGCTTTATACTCTTCGCGGACTTTCGGATTCGTCCAGTTTACGTCCGGCTGCCCGACCGCGAAGGAATGCAAATAATACTCGTTCGTCTGCGCGTTATATTCCCACGCGCTGCCGCCGAATTCCGCCCGCCAATCGGTCAGGGGGCGATCCGCCCAGTAGTAATAATCGTGATAGGGGTTATCCTTGGAAGAGCGGGCTTGCCGAAACCACTCGTGCTCGCTCGAAGTGTGATTCGCGACGAAGTCCATAATGACTTTGATTCCCTTCGCGTGCGCGGCGGCGAGCAGGCGATCGAAATCCGCCATCGTCCCGTACATCGGATCGACGTCCTTATAGTCGGAAATATCGTATCCGTTGTCGCATTGAGGGCTTTTGAAGATCGGGCAAAGCCAGATCGCGTTCACGCCGAGATCCGACAAATAATCAAGCTTGGAAATGACTCCGTTCAGATCGCCGATCCCATCCCCGTTCGTGTCGCAAAAACTCCGCGGGTAGATCTGATAGACGACCAAATCGTAGCAATCGGCGAATTCTTTCTTCATAAAAGCGACTCCTTCCTTTCATCGGAGAGTTTTTCCTATTAGGAAAACTCCTTTTCGCTCCGCACCGTTTATTGTATCGTCGGGGAAAAAGAAAGTCAAGGTTTTCGCATCGGTTCACCCGCCGCGTTTCGTCTCATTCTCTTGATGTTTTTTCGGAAAAATCCATTCATTACAAAGAGAAGCGGCGAACGTTCTCACCGCTTCTTTCACTTTTCGTTCTTTCCCCGTTTCGGGGGTTTTCCCGCGCCGCGACGCTTTCGCCCGAGCGAAGATCAGGAATCGTAAAAATGCCGACCGTCGTCCGTCAAAAGGCGTTCCGCCTTGGGATAGGAAAAGATCGCGTCGTTTTCGGCGTTCGCTTCCAAATAGCGCGCGAATTCTTCGGCGTACCATTTCGCCATTTCGAGGTTATGCATACGGTAACACCCGCAATTAACGGGAGCCGCGCCGGGCACTTCTTCCGCGCGCTCCACCGAGCGAAACGCATCCAAAATCAGCGCGTACAGCTCCCGCGGCGCGCGATTTCCTTTCAGAATCAGATAAAAGCCCGTAAGGCACCCCATCGGCCCCCAGTAGACGACCTCGTCTTTCCAAACGGGATCGTTGCGAAGGTAGGTCGCGATAATATGTTCGAGCGAATGCATCGCCGCGACGTCGATCACGGGCTCCCGATTCGGGCGTTTCAGCCGAACGTCATAGGTCGTTACGGAGTATTCCCCCAGCCGATCGACCCTGCTTTCGAAAATCCCGGGGACAATGCGCATATGATCCACAGAAAAGCTTTGTATCAATTCCATATCGTTCTCCTTCCCGATTTAAGCCCTTGACAAATTAAATAAAAATGTCGGATATTTCCGACATTTTCGAGTTGGTGGGCAATAAGGGACTCGAACCCCTGGCTTCCTCCATGTGACGGAGGCACTCTACCAACTGAGTCAATTGCCCGATTTGGTCTGAGTGAGAAGATTCGAACTTCCGGCCTCTTGAACCCCATTCAAGCGCGCTACCAAACTGCGCCACACCCAGATAAACGTATTAAACTTTTAAGAACCGAACTGCCGCTTGCGTTTGGGAGCGCGCTGCGCGCATATGCCGAAGGCCATGCCGTAAGTCTCCTGAGAGCGAGATCCGATCCTTATCCGAGCAGACACCTTGATTTTGCACTACGATTATGCATACCAAACTGCGCCACACCCAGATAATGCTATGTATTCAGTTGTTTGGGTTCGAGCGGTATTCCCCACGCGAACATAAGAATTGTATCACGATTCAAAAAAGATTTCAACTGTTTTAGACTTTTTTATAGGATTTCTTCAAAAGCGCGCTTTGCGCGGCGAAGGCTCCGCCTTTTCGCGCTCGCGCGGGAAAACGCGCCTACCGCCTTGTTTTTTCTTGACAACAGGGAATGCGTATGCTACAATACGGGAGATTTGAAACGGAATCATAGCTCAGCTGGTAGAGCACATGCCTTACAAGCATGGGGTCATAGGTTCGAGCCCTATTGGTTCCACCACAGGCAGTCTAATACAAATATTTCGTTAAGACTGCCTTCTTTTTTTTCGGAAAATCCATCCGTTTCCCATCCTTAATGGGTTTCGAGTAAGCGGGATTTGTCAACTGCCCTACTTACAGATTGGATACAAACTCCCACAAAGAGTCTTTGCTGTTTGTAAGATCTGACAAAATATCAACCATACGTGATGTCACTTTTAAATTTGGAGAATAAATCCATCCCTCATCACCCTTATGTTTTGTAATGATTTCATCTGTTATCATTTTATTAATAATCTTTTCACAGATTTTGCTATCGCCTTTATCGCCCAATCCACGTAGCAATGCCTCTTCTTTTCTTCCATTTCCTTTTGTAACCGTTGAAAAAATCTTTTTTATTATAGTCACCAAAATTGTTTGCGATCTCGTTAAATTTGCATTTTTTATGCGATTAACGGTACTGACTGGCTCGAACTCATCTACACTACAATTATTATTTATTCCACCAGGCAAGCTTTTTTTCGTTGAAATACCCTTTATTCTTCCAATAGTAGTATCTTCTATACATACAGTTGCAAAATCACAATTCGTTAGGTCTAAGAATTCTATTATTGAACCCCTAATATCTAAATTTGCTATTTGTTTATTTGAAAAGTCAAGAAACGGAATATATACATTTTTTAAAATAATATTCCTGAAATCTATTGATTGATATGTTGCTCCTTTAGCCAGCGCCATAATTATATCTAATGCGAAAAACATATTAACTCGGCGCGACGATAAAAGAGCTGCATTCAAGAATTCTTTTTCACGACTTTCATCAAAAAAAATATAATCCGATAAGATATTTATTCCTTCTTTATTGAGAGAACAATTCCACTTTTCATCATAAACTGTTTTATCCATTTTTTGTACAGATCTTATGACATCTTCGGCTCTTAATCCATTCATTATATATGAGTCAACAAACATGCGCTCATTGCTATTTGAATCTACCCGTCCCAGTCCCGGTAGACGATGTAGCATAATTGCTGATTCTTCATTGGGACGCTCTCCTGTTATATCCTCAAATGCTTGATTAAGTTCGCTAAGCGAAATAGGCCCGAAATCTTTATCCTTCTTTCGGCCAATACGTCCAACTCTAATCATAATATCCTTTATCGTATCTTCATTTAATGCCGGATTAATTCTTGATTCACGCTTTGCCAACAAAGTTAAAAAATTATCCCAAAAGTCGCATTCATTAACAATTGCTCCTTTAACGTCAAATAACTCCCCCAAATTGTGTACTGCAATGCTCATAATTAAAGGGCGTTTTGGCAACCATTGCGGAATATATGACACCTGCTTGTTTGCCGTTTTTTCAAGATAATCTTTTATTTGTTGTTCACTGAATTCTTCAGCGCAACTAAGGATGATGGTATTCTTTGAATTTAATCCAAAACTCGAAAGCATTTCTTCATCCGAATTAAAATAATGTTCTCTCCCAGTTATCAAGCAACCGCCTTGGGTGTTCATAATTAAATCTTTAACTGCACGAACTGCATTTGCTCTAAGTGAACTCATTTTTTCCGGATCTACACTCCATGATTGCGATCCTATTTCGTCAAACCCATCCAAAAGAAAAACCATATCTTTATCGTAGAAGACTTCTTTCAATCCCTCCGATGTGATAGATAAATCATCCAAATGTCTACGCAATAATTCTTTATGGTTTTTTGCGCCCCAGTGTTCTCGCAAATTGATTGCGACAGTATATAAAGGCTTCTCGAAATGTAATTTGCTTATTCTTTCAAATAGTTCTTTTACACATCTACTTTTTCCTGTTCCAAAACCACCTTTTAAAATTATTCTACTTCCTTGCAACAGCTTTTTTACAATATTTTCAATGGTATAACTCTCTCCGGTTTTGGTATTCGTATAATTTACTGGGATATAAACATTATTTTCTATGGAACCAGTTTCTATCTCAACAAGACTCCCAAAAGGTTGCTTAAGACGGTGAAAAACATACAAATCATAATTGAACCACATATTTTCAAATTCTGAAAGGGACATAACTGTGACCTTAGCGGCATCGCCAGTTGTTCTCATACTATTCGTAGGAGTTTCGGTCATTACTATATACTTTTCGGTATAAATATTTTTACTGAATAAAGCGAAACCAACCGACGATAATTTGCTTATATCTGTCCTAATTTTATCTAACGTGTTATTCTTTGAGACTTCAACCAAGCAATAATAATCATTGTTTTTTTCAACATAAGAATCAATTTGCACGCCTTCTATTACCTTGCTAAATGCAGGCTTTCCCCATATTCTAGAAGCTATTTTTCTTACTTGTTCCTCGACATCTTGCCACTTAATCTTTTCTTCCATATTAATGCTCCTTTTTATTTTTCAAAACTATCTTTTTCCAACAAGAAATCCCTCAAAGACAGCATCAAGATGCCCTGCTCGTTATATCCGCTGAGAATCGGTTGATTGACGATGATGATCTTGCGGAAGGCGTCGTTTATGGCGAGCAAGGATGCTTGCTCCTGCTTCATCTTCTCCTCGGAAGGGATATTGTAAGCCGACTGAATGTAATACCTGCGGTTGCCGAGATTGACGACAAAGTCCACTTCCAACTTATTACGCGTAAAGGTGCCCTTCTCTTTTTCAACGGTTTCCACTACCCCGACATCCACGGAATAACCACGTAGGCGAAGCTCGTTGTAGATAACGTTCTCCATAATATGCGTATATTCCTGCTGACGGAAGGAAAGGCGGGCGTTGCGAAGTCCGAGGTCAACGAAATAATACTTTGCGGGCGTGTTGATATATTTTTTGCCCTTGATATCGTAGCGGATCACTTTTTCAATCAAGAAGGCATCCTCCAAATAATCGATATAGGATGCGATCGTATTCGCCGAAAGCTTGACGTTCTTCACGCTGGCAAAGGTGTTGGAAAGCTTCAAAGGATTGGTCAGCGCCCCAATGCTCGACGCAAGCACGTCGGTCAGTTCGCCGATCTCCGAATTCCCGCGCAGATTATTCCGATTGATGATATCCGCGAGGTACGTCGTCTCAAAAAGGCTCGTCAAATACTTTGCCTTATCCTCGGGAGTCTCCATCGAAAGGCAAAGAGGCATTCCGCCGTAATTGCAGTACATTACCCACGCTTTCTCGAATTCGCCGCCGTAAACCGAATAAAACTCCGAGAAACTGAGAGGATAGACTCGAATCTCGTCGCCGCGTCCTCTGAACTCCGTGATGATATCGCTGGATAGGAACTTGGAATTACTACCGGTGATGTAGATATCCGCATTGTCAATATGCAGAAAGCCGTTTACTACGCTTTCAAAATCGGGAACAAGCTGGACCTCATCAAGAAGGATATAGTAGTCCTTGTCGTCAACGATCTTGGAAGTGACGTATTCGTACAGCTTATCCGGGGACTGCAAATGCTTGTTGCCATACCCTTCAAGAGCGATGGAAACAATGTGATCCTCGGGGACGCCGCTATCCAGCAAATGCTTTTTAAAAAGCTTCAAAAGCAAATAAGACTTCCCGCAACGTCTGACGCCGGTAACAATCTTCACCATCCCGTTCTTTTTGTGCCCGATAAGCTTATTCAAATAAAAATCACGCTTGATTTCCATGATTGCTCCTTATGGTCTTGATTGTTTACATTATACCATTGAGCTATGCCCGAGTCAATATAGCCGTTGAGAATTTTTGTAAAAAGTTGCAGTTTTTCTCAATAGAAATGAGCGAAGTGCCCGGATTTTCGTTACCATTGCCCCGCTTTAAACAGCATAATAAGCCCAATTAAGTCATTTTGTTTTATTTGCACATCTTTTGTATTATGAAAAACAAGTAAAAACACCTCGTTTTTAATGGAAAATTCAATATTCGATTTGGTTTGCGTCGTCTCCACCAAAAAACCTCGCCGACAGTCAGCGAGATTTTTTTATTCAAAGCAAAGCCCTATGAATCAAGGAAACGCCCTATCGTCAGCCCTTCACCAACCCGAAGATCACTTCCAAAACCCCGGAACTTATAACCTTATTCAAATAGCGCCAGCCCGCTTCTTCCGAACCCGGAGCGTGGCGATGGATCGTAACGCCACCGAGAAGATCCGCCGTCACTTCCCAAGGCTGGGAGTAATAATCGGCGGGCATGTTCATAATAGACGGGATCGCGATCGCGAAAACGTACTTCAAAAATCCGATCAATTGATACTGCTCGTAATGCCCGTGCTCGTGCTTTAAGAGTTCTTCGAGGAGGAAAAGGTCTTTGATATTTTTGTCGTGCGCGTGCAAACCGAGCAACCGCCCGAAAGAACCGGAGCGCCCGTTCGACCAGTCGCCGAAGAACAAGACTTGCCCTTTGTAACCCGCGAAATAGTAAGCCGCGCTGACGCGAGCGGGATCTTCGTTATCGAGATCGAAAAGCAACGCGTCCGAGACCAATTTGCAGAGGAAGATCGCGAATTTTTCCTTGACCCCGAGTTCTTCGAGATCCGCCGCCCCGTCCGTTTCGGCGCAAACCGCCGACTCTGCCGCGCTCTCCTTTTCTTCCGCGCTCGCATAGACGGCGAACGCGCTCATGCTCGGAGCGAGCAAAACGAGCGCCGAAACGAGGATCAGGATCGTCCGCCCGATCCCCCGCCAAAAAGATCTCCTATTTGAAAAACTCATACCCTTCTCCTTCCTTTCGATTCCTTTCACTTATAACCGCTTCGAAGACACGATCAGTTCTTTTTTCTCGACGCGTTCGTTCAGCGCGGCTTTGGGGATCGGCTTCCCGAAAAGGTACCCTTGCAGGCGATTACAGCCGACCTTATTCAAAAATTCCGCTTGCGCCTTCGTCTCCACGCCTTCCGTCAAAGTCAGCATATGGATGCGGTTCGCCATCTTGATGATGCAATCGATGAGCATCCGCGCCTTCTCGCTGTTTTCGAGGTTGGAGAGGAAACGCATATCGATCTTGATGACGTCGAATTGATAATCTTTCAGAACGTTCAGCGAGGAATAGCCGCTCCCGAAATCGTCCAGCCACAGCGCGTAGCCCAATTCTTTGATCCGATTCATCGCTTCGTTCAGCTTCGTAAAGTTATCCGTCAGCGCGCTTTCCGTGACTTCGACGTGGATCAAGTCTTTCGAGACGCCCTTCCTTTTTGGTGAAGACGACGAAATGGTCGTCGGCTTGCCTCGCGCACAAAGCGCCTCGGAAGGTTTCGGAAAAGTCTTTCCCGATCGAGACCAAGAACGCGTCGCCCGCCTCGAACCCCCGTTGATCGTTAAACTCTTTGAAGTTATAGACGTTCAAAAAGAGCATGACGTTTTCTTCGAAATTCCCGTCGAGCCCTTCGATGCCCTCTTTCGCAAGTTCGGTGAAGTAAGCGTAATTATACAGCCCGGTCAACCCGTCTTCCTTCGCATTCTTTTCGAGTGCTTTGGATTTCCGCGCTTCGTTTAACCGCCCGTGATAGATCGCGAAACAAATCGTCGTCAGAGAAATAAAGAACGTAAGATAGTTCACGGCGTTACCGGAAATGATCTTCCGAACCGCGCCGCCGATGAGGATCTCTTGGTGCTTAAAGGTCAACCCGCCTTGGAAGGTAAGCAGGATGAAATAAAAGCCCAAAAATCCCGCGCCGAGGATCAGGACGGTGATATACGGGCGATAGATTAACAGACAGCCGACGTAAATGACCATCGTCAAAAAGCAAATAATCTCTTTTCCGCCCCAAAAATCGCTGTATGAGACGTAGACGCCGAACGCAAGACAGATTAAGGTAAAGCAAATGATCGCGGCGTGTTCCAAAGCGACGATATTTTGATTCTTAACGAATTTGAAAACCGCGTAAGTGACGATCGCCGCGCCGATCGCAAACAAAAGAACGTAGATCGTGATCAGCATCGCGTTCATAATATTCGCCATAACGGGCGTAACGGTCGCGCTCGTCTTGGTAAAGGTTTCGAGCTTCAAAACCGCGGTGTACAGCATACACGCCGAACCGACCGAAACGAGGGCGATAAACCGCCCTTTCGAAAGCTTTTTGTCCCTTTGGTAAAACATACAAAAGAGCATCAGCGCAAGTCCGATCAATAAAAACAGCCAGTATTTGGACGTGTACTTGACGAGCAATTCGGAAAAGCTTCCGCCGGCTTGAACCTTGGGCGCGATCTTGGAATACGCCTGACGGATCAGCATCCAAAGTTCGAGCATAACGACGATAAAGCCCATATACCGACTGCTGCGGATATTGGCGTCGTGTAAATAATCGTTTTCGTATTTACTCAGTTTTTCAAAACCGAAGAGATGCGAAAAGAAACCGAACGCTTTTTTCATAGTAATCATTTTATCATAAGATCCTATAAAAAGGAATACCCTTCGGTTTTTTTGTTGCGTATGCGGAAAACCTTCGAAGCGAAAATGACAAATACGGCGATCAAAAACGTAAAGCGAGAAAAAAAAATCGAACCGAATAACGCTCAATGCACCTTCTTGCAATGCGGGCAGAGGTAGGCGGAAGGGGTCAGGCGGTTGATGTTGCGGAAGTTCAGGCGCGCTTCGGGTTCGACGATCTCTTTGGGGTTCTTCGGGCGGATGAAGCGGTCGATATAAGTATGATAATACGGCAGTTGCTTTTCGGGGCAGACGAGCTTTTCGACGACCTGATTACAAGCGCCGCAGACGTAACGTTCCTTTTCCCCGTCCTTTTTCATCGCACCCAAGCAAAACGGACAGACCTCGAACGAAGTCGAGGACATAACCATTCCTTTCAAAAGGATCTGCCACAGGCGGCGGAAGGAATCGAGCTCTGTGATCCCGACGAGCCGCGCGCCGTCGGACGGAACGGGCGACAGGAATACGACCTCGTCTGCGCCGAAATCGGCGCTCGCCTTGGGGTTCTTATCGTATTTGCAAACGGGCAAAAGAAAGATCGTGTACGTCCGATGATTGACGAACGTCAGAAGAAAACCGCGGTTTTCCCACGCGCCGACCTTTCGGACGTTCAACCGATAGTTTTTCGCGGCGACGGAGAGATCCAACGCGTCGAACCGAAGCGTCTGCCTCTCTTCCTCCGCAAAGCCGAAATGTTGAAGGGAAAAGAGCAACAGGATCTCGCAAAACCAAAAGTAATTCGCGTTGTCAAAAGGGAGTTGCTTTGCGATCGCGTCGTTTTTGCACGCATCGAAGAAGCGATAAAGGTTATAGATCTTCCGATAGTCTTTATCCATCGAAAGGATATTCGTCTTATAGAGTTTTGCGACGCGCTTGTCGCGGTTCGCGCGATAGACCTTTTTATACAGCCGCCCCGCGATCTTATGATAAAACGCAACGAGTTTGTCTTTGAGCTCGCCCGCCTCGTCCGTGTATCGCCCGAAATTGCGGATATAGCCCGTGTGCAATTTTCCCAAAACGATATAGTATTCGAGATGATTCGTTCGATCCAAAATGTTGACGTTATGGAGTTTTTGGGAAAACATCATATCGTCGAGAAGCCTCACTTTGGCGCGAAGATAGCCGAGGACGAGATCGACGGTGTTCGCGAACACCACGTTTTCATAGATCGAATAATTGTCCTTATAGGTGCGCGACAAAAGTTTGCGCGGTTTGATCCCCTCTTCGTTTACGTCCGCCCATAACTCGATATGGGACGCGACGTGATCGAGGGATTTATTGTTTATATAACGAATGGATTCGACGGGAAGGATCTCTTCTTCTTCGATCAAGTGGATAATGGGTTTGGAGAAAATGCGAGCGACGGAAGGAAGCGCCGCCCCGATCTTTTCCGCGGCGAGTTTGATCTCGGCGAAGTCGGGTTGCTCGTAGACGGCGTACAGGTTCAAATTACGGGTGCAATAATAGTCGAGCTCGGAAAAAAACATTCCGTCGTATTTCCAAACGAACGACCCGAAGGAATCGTACCACGCGTTCAGCGCGTCTGCCTCTCGCATTTAGATATCCTCGTTGAGCTTGCGAATGAATTCGGCGCACTTTTTGAGCCCGATCTCCTCAAACTCCGCCGCGAGTTCTTCTTTATTCTCGACCGTCTTGAATTCGAGTTTGGCGACAACCTTGCTGAGATAGATCTTCTCCGCCGCTTCCGCCACGACGTCTTTCCCCTCGAAACACGCCGAATAGATCTTAACGAAGTTCTCGATCTGACGCTCGATACGATTTCCGAAAGAAAGGTTATACGCCGAGAGAATCTCCTCCGCTTTCGCGATGGGTTTATAACTCGAAAGATCGAACTGCTTGCGCTCGGTCGCCTCTTTCAACAGCCGAGAGAATGCGCCCGCGTCGAGGAAACGCGGCGCCATCGGTTCGCCGAACGACGTGATCTTCTTCGCGCGGCGGGTAAAATTCATCGTGTTCGCGCGATCGTAAACCTTATCCGAGATCTCGAAGGTGGATTCGTCGCGGTTCGCGGTCCCGACGAACCAAACGTTTTTGGGAATGGGCAAAGTCATATCGTCTTTCAACATCTTATAGGAGACGCGCTCGCCCGACTCGCGATTCGCGATCCGGATATTGACGAGCTTGATCTCTCTTTTATCCTCTTCATTCTCCATCAGGGACAGAAAATCGGAGAAGTAGTACTCGATACGCGAGAGGTTCATTTCGTCCAAAACGATGAAAGTAACGACTTCGGGATTCAACTTCGCCTTATAAAGATCCTGCGTAAACTTCTTGGGCGTGTAGGTCTTGGAAAACTCGTTGTAATAGCCGAGAAGTTCGTTTTTATCTTTCCAACTCGATTCGACTTCAATGATGTCGCAGGTCCCGAAGATCGCTTCGGCAAAGATCTTCGGAAGACTCGTCTTACCCGTTCCGCTCATACCCTGCAAGATCGAAAGGCGACTGATCCCGAGCCCCGCGACAAAAGTCGCGATATCTTCGGGAGAGTAAGAAAGGCGCAGGCGGGAGTTTTTCGCGTAATCCACGACGAACTTTACGAGCGCGGGAAGCGTAATCGACGGGAACGCCGCCGCCTTACGCTTTTCGAGAAGCGCGTCGAATTCCGTCTTTTTGGAATCGAGGAAGGTAAAGGGCGGGCATTGGTCGATCGCCGTCTGTTTTACGGCTTGCGTTTCCACGCGCAAAGGAGATTCGGCTGTCCCGACGGACGCGCCGGTTCCCGCAGGCGCGGGCGCGACCGCGCCGCTTCTCCTCTCCGTCTTTTCCCCTTCGGAAACGGGAGAGTCTTTCCCCGAAACGGACGGCGCTCCGCCTTCGAGCGCGAGTTTTCTCACTTTTTCCTCTTCGATCGTCAATTTCGAATAAGGTTTCAATATGAAAAGAGCGGCGATCAAAAGGATCGCGCCAATGAAGAAAAAGATCGTGTCGGTGCGAAAATCCCAGCCTTCGTCCAGCGTAACGCCGTAATACGCAAACAGGGTCGACAGCCGTTCGATGTTGGATTTTTGGACGACCTCGTACGATACGCCGAGAGCGGTCAACGCGCCGACGCTCGCGAAGTCGAGGACGATGGATCCCAAAAAGACGGATTTGAAGGTCTTGGAATCGCGGAAGAACGCCAAAACGGAAAAAAGCGCGCCGAGCGAAACGAAGACGAGGATCCCGAGAAGGAAATACGCGATCAACTGGAAACTCTCTCCGTAATCTTTGTAATGATTCAGGATCTCGTAGCCGTTTAAAGTAAGCACTTGCGAGGAATCGCTTTTCATGGTCGCGACGAGAATATTGGAAAGCGCCGTAACGATCGCGAGGAGGGTCGAGATCAAAACGAAGATCAGCATAACGACGCGAATCTTCGTTCCCCTTTGGGTAGAACCGCGCAAGACTTCGCGATACTTGCCGTTCAGGATCGCCTCCGGCAGCATAAGCGCGGCGGAAAGCGCGAACGGAAGATAGGAAAGCGTGTAGACGGGATCGGAACCCGCGCTCTTTTTATAAAACAGGGAAACATAGACCCCGAGCAAGAAAAACGCGAACGTTATCGAAGCGCAAAGATAGAGGACGCTCCCCGTGTTTTTATTGAACTCGTCGTTCTTTTGAAACAGATAGCGAAAATGCGAGATCGCGTACAGAACGGTCAGCAACAACGGGATCAGATACGACAAAAAGATGATCGAACCGAGGGGTTTGAAAGAATCCCGCGCGAAAACGTTATACAAAAACTTAAAGCGATACGCGGCGCCCGTATCGTCGACGGAATAACACACGGGGACGACGAAGATCAACGCTTCGAACAAGAGCGCCAACGCGATGAAAATGATACTGCGTTTTTTTCCGGCAAGCGACGCGCGTCCGAACTCGACCCGCTCGGCGGATTCTGCGGTTTTCGGAATCGTTTTATTCTTCTCGGTCATAAACACTCCCCTAATGCTCGAATTAAGAAAAGTATATATCAAAAATTCAAAATTTGCAAGACCTTCCGTCGAGGTTGGCGGCTCGAAAAGGTCCCGCGATCTATTTGCGCCGAAAAAAGAAACACGCTATAATGAGATTATGAAAGCTTCGAAATATACGTTGATCGCGCAAGCGATCGGAATGTACGTTATGCACTCGCCGCTGTACGCGCTCCTGATCTTTTTGAGATTCGACATAAGCAACGGCGTGCAAAAAGGATTGCTCATCGCCGCTTTGGTCCTGACGATCCTTCTTTTCCCGCTTTGCGTCGCGAATATCGTCTTGGCGGGATTCTCCGTTTTGTACGGCGATTTCGATCCGCGCAAGACGACGATGGGCGTTAAGCTCGCGCTGATCCCTTGGTACGTCTTGAACTTCGTGATCGGTTTGGCGTTCGTCGGCATCCTCGCGAACCCGTTTTTGATGGTCGCAATCCCCGTCGCGCTCGCCGTCTTGATCGGGACGACCTACTTTTATATGATCGCGACCTCGTTTCCGAACGTCGCGTTTATCATAAAAGGCTTCGTTAAACAAAAAAAGCCCGCCACGGCGGCGACGATCGTTTCTTTGGTCTTTTCTTTTATTTTCGGATTGGATATTATCGGAAGCGTGATCGCCTATCGCGCGAAAAAGCGCGAAGTCGCGGAATCTTCCTACACGATCGAATAACGATTTACAAATTTATTATCAACCGAATAACCCGCCCGATACTTCAAGGATCTGCCCCGTGATATACGAGGCTTCTTCGCTTGCGAGGAAGCGAACGGCGGCGGCGACGTCCGCAGGTTCTCCGATGCGGGCGATCGCGAGTTTATCCACGAAATCCCTTTTTTCTTCTTCGGTAAGGCGGGAATTCATCTTCGTGTCGATGAGCCCCGGAGCGACGGCGTTTACGGTGATCCCGAGCGAACCGACTTCGGCGGCGAAAGACTTGGTAAAGCTTTCCACCGCGGCTTTGGACGCGGCGTAAGCCGCTTCACACGGCGCGGAGCGTGAGCCCCAGATCGAAGACACGTTTACGATCCTGCCGCCCCCTCTCATCAAATTCGCCGCCCATTTCGAGGTCAAAAAGACCGAGCGAACGTTTACGCGAAAGACCTCGTCCCATTCCTCTTCGGACAGATCCAAGACGAGCCCCGCGCGGCTGATCCCCGCCGCGTTCACGAGGACGTCGGGCGCGCCGAATTCTTTTTCAAGCTCCGAAAGCGCCGTTTCCGCGCCGCTTTTCGCGAAGTCGATCTTTTTGAGGACGATCATTTCGCCGTATTGCGCAAGCTCGGAAGCGAGGGCTTTTGCGGCTTCCTCGTTTTTATTCCAGACGAGAGCCACTCCGAACCCTCTTTTCGCAAAATCGCGGGCGATCGCGCTTCCGATCTCGCCCGACGCTCCCGTCACGACCGCTTTCATTCTCTTTCCTCCCAATTCGCGAACAACGCGATCGAACTGCCGTTTACTTTGAACAGTTCTTTTTGATGCGCTTCGACGAAACTCGGCGTCAACGCGCGAACGTATTCGCCGTCCGCCGCGCCTCCGACCGAGAATCCGAGAAAACGCGCGTCGGAGCGCGAAAGGTCTTGAAGAGGGAGTTCCTCTCCGAAGACGTAGAAGGCGGGATTCGGATTTTCCGCGTCTTCCAATCCGATATACAGGACCTCGTAGCGGACGGGCTCGAAGACGGCGCGCAGAACGATCGAGCCTTCCGTCCCCTTTTCAATTCGGGTGACGGTGCTTTCCGGGTCGTCAAAATAACTCCATTTTACGAACTTCCAACCGAACGGCGCGATCGCTTTCGCGAAGTTAAACTCGCTCGTCTTATCATAGGAAGAGGGATTCTCCGAGGCGTTTCTTCCCATTTGCAAAAGATATCGGATCGAATATTTCTTCGGGATCTCCACCGCGTACAGCGTAAAAGATTCGGTAACGGGCGACGAGAAATCGTAGGCATAGGGATCGAGCCCGTCCCGCGCCCAGACGACTTCGTAGCCGGCTTTCGCGTCGTAAGAAGCGGAAGGCTTTTGAAGAAGGTCGCCCCTCTTTACCTTCACGGGATCGGGCGCGAACGCCGAAGACGAAAGGTACGCCGTGCTGAAAGAAACGGTGTAAACCTCGTTTTTGAGATCGCCTTTTTTATCTTTGCAGGAAAAAAAGCAAATCGCGGCGGAAAAGAGAAAAAGGATCGCCGCGAAAAGCGCGAGAGATTTTTTCATAAGCGGGTCTTATATTTCCCGCCGATCTTCGCGAGAATGACCTTGCCCATCAGCCAAGAATCTTGGATCGGACCGTAATCTTCGCTGTCGTAGCTGTTGTTTCGGTTATCGCCGAGGACGAAAAGCTCGCCTTTGCCGACCGTCCAAGAGCCTTCTTTGACGCCGCCCGCCGCGACGAACAGCGTCGGATTCATCGGAAAATCGTTTACGATCCTGCCGTTTCGCAAAAGCTGCGCTTGGGAAACGGAAACGTAACGGATCTCGATCTTATCCCCTTCGACGCCGATCACGCGCTTGATGACGCAGGTATAATCGTTTGAGGATTCCTCGCTGACCTTCGGGATCTTATTGACGAAGGGGAGCGAATTGAAGAAATCCGCGATCGAAATGGAATTCGCCGGATTTTTGCTCGTTACTTCCGTCGAGTTCGGGCGATAAAAGACGATGACGTCGCCCCTGTCGATCTTGTAAAACTTCTTTTGGACGTAGACCTTATCGCCCTCCGAGTTAATGGTCGGCATCATGGATTCGCCGATAACGGCGACGGGCGCGAGGAAAAACTGCTGGATCAGACCGACGAGAATAACGGCGATCAGCAAACACAGCATAACCTCGACGATCACTTTCAGAAGTTTCGTATTCTCTCGTCTTTCTTCCATACCTTACATCCAAAGAAAATTATTATAGTATTTATCGTCCGTATCGGGCAAAATGATACCGAGAAGCCTTTCCCAATCCTTCATCGGGATCAATTCTTCGGTCTTAAAATCATCCGTTTCGAAGGAGAGTCGCGTCCACTCTTCCCCTTCCGCGTGCGCGACGGCGGTATAGGTCACGACCTTGCCGTCCTCATCCTTCATCAGGCAGACTCGGATCTCGGAATCCTCCTTGGAATAGACGCTGATATGAAGCGACGAAGCGGGTTCGTAGCGACCTTGCTCCGAAAGAATATTCGTCCGAAGCGCGCCTTTTCCCCAAAACCCCGGGACGCCGTCCGGCGCTTCTTTGATCGCGAAATCGCTTTCTCTCGCAAGGAAGGTCTCGCGGGAATTATCCGCATACATTCCGTGATCGGAGACGGTGTCGAGCAAGAATTGGCTCACGCGATACGGGATCATCGACGTTACGAGCGTGCCGATCCCTTTCGAAGCGAAGTTCGAGCCGCCGGGCGCCGCGATCGAAGCGTAAGCGAAGACCTCGCGATCCCCTTCCCAAACGGAAGCTTCGACGGAGAAAGAACCGTCCTCGTGGCGTTTCATCGGAAATTCGTGCCAATGGCGATAGGTCGGAGCCGCGTCGTTATAGCAAAGGAAGACGGAAGCGGATTGCGCCTTTCCGATCGGGCAAGACAAAACGAAACGGATCTTGCCGTCGCTCATCGAAGAAGAGAGCTTGATCTCGGGCGCGTTTTCGCCTTTGAGGGTCTTGTCCAGCCAACGATAGGTGGAAAACAGATCGGATTCGGAGATCTGATCGTTCAGTCTCGGAGTAATGGTCATCGCGAACGGGATGCCGTCCTTCATTTGATTCGCGACTTCGCTGATCTTTTCGACGTCGCCGCCGTGCGCGTTCGCGCAAGTCGCGATCAAGCAGGGGCAGGTGATGCGACGCGCCGCGCTCTTCGCGCTGAGCGACATCGTGTAACTGTCCGCATTGGAGCTGTCGCCGTCCGCGGAAACGGGAGGATCGGAATAATCGCCGAGAAGCGCGAGCAAAGCCGAAATGCGGGAATCCGCCGCGGCGACCTGCCAAGCGACGTCCGCCGCCGTCCGCGCGCCCATAACGGACACTTTCAGTTTCGGATAATAGTATTCGAGAAGCGTGATCGCGCGGCGAACGATCTTCGCCCAAAGAAAGACGGGGGAATTCAATGCGGACGGAGTCGCCGAAAAGCGATCGGGAACGCCCGCCGCATACGATGCGTAAGAGAAAGCGGAAGTATACTTCGTCGCGTTTCCGTTTTCGTCCGGAATGCCGCTGACGTCCACCGTCATGACGACGAAGCCGCGCTTCAAAAGTTCGTCGAAACTATCCGCAAGCGCGAGCTGATCCCGCTCGGTAAGGACGCATAAAAGAGCTTTCTTCGGTTGCGCGACGGAAGATTTGATCTCCGCGAACGCGCGCACCTGCTCTTCGCCGTCCTTAACGGCGGTAAAGTACGTTCCTTTCAAATTCGCCTCGCCGTCTTGAGAGGAATAAGCGACCGACAAGTCGAGCGGCTCGCTGATCGGATCGAAATCCTGCCAAAGCTGAGCCGGCGTTAAAAATTTAATAGCCACTACGCTACCTCTTTCTTTTTCTTTTTAGTATTGTACCGCAATTTCTTCTTTCTGTCAATTCCTTTGCCTTCTTAAAAGGGGAGCCGCGGCGCGTTCCTTTGCGCGCGAAGCGGGGGCAAGGGCGCGCTTGCTTTTCCTTTTTCGGCGCGTTTTCGCCCTCTCGCGTAGGATTTCTTTCCTACGCGCCTCGGCGAGACGTTTCTTCTTTTCCCTTTCTATTTCTTTTTTCTCGCGGATCTCGCGTTTTCGCGCGTCTCGTTTCGCTATTCTTTCGTCGCGCTTGACCCTCAGCCTTTCACAGATCGGGGAAAACGCGTCCGCGACCTTCTTTTCCATCTTCTTTTCCAAAGAAAGGACGGGGAAAAGGATGCGCTTCCCGAGCCGCCGCAAAGCAGGATACCATCGCGCGCATAACCCTGCGGAAACGGCGACTCCCGCGACGAAGGCGGCGAAAGAGTACGCGCGAAATTCCCCGCTTGCGGCGAGAAACAGCCCGAAAAAGTACGCCGCCGCAGTCGAGAACGCGATCAAAACGTCCGCGACGCATCTCGCGAAGAAGGAAGCGCGCCCGAAGACGTTCAGGATCGAAGCAAGGATCCCGGACGCCGCGCCCCAAAGAAACAAAAGGCAGGCGACGGTCAACTCCGTTACGATCATTTGAACAGCTTTTTCAAAAATCCTTTCGCGCTCGGCGCGGAGGAATATTTCAGCGCCGTCACATCCCCTTTCAAAACGAGGATCCCCTCTTCGATCGAGAGCTTTTCCGCGAAAAACCCGTTGCCCGTCAAGACGAGCGTCTTCTCTCCGACGGAAAGGCAGACTTCTTTTTCTCCCACGGCTACGACCTGCGTCACCCCCGTTACGGTCGCGCCGTCTTTGATCGTCACGGCGTGCGGCTTTTTGATCGATCCGACGTTCTCCATATTCGCTCCTTTCGCGCGAACCCGCGCGCTGTTTTATCGAGACAGTATATGCTCTTCTCGAAGCCGATAGACCGCGCGCCGAAAAAGCGCATAAAAAAAGAGCGGCGCTTGCCGCTCTTTTCCGAGTTTGGTTCGATTATTTATTCATAACGCCGACAAAGGTCTTGCTGGCTTTGAACGTCGGGACGCATCTTCCGGAAATTTTGATGCGCTCGCCGGTCTTGGGATGCAAACCTTCTTTCGCCGCGCGCTGTTTCGCCTTGAAGCAACCGAATCCCGCAAAGGTCACGGAATCCCCCGCTTTAAGCGCTTGGGCAATGGTTTCGATAAACGCTTCGGAAACACGGCGACAATCGGCTTCGGTAATATTCGTCTTATCCGAAATAATCTTAATAACGTCGCTCTTATTCATAGTACAACCTCCAACTTAGGAATATAGATATAGCATACACTAATCGACCTGTTTTGTCAATACCCTATTTTCACCCAAAAGATCAAATTCCCCCGATCTTTCCGCGGAAATGTAGTAAATCGCGAGTTGAAGACCATAAACGACGGGGCAAAAGATCCCGGGGTTCACGAAGCTCATATAGACGAGCCCGAGATAGGAGAAAAAGACGATCGCCGCATACTCCTTGTCGGGCGCGCGGCGGAGCGCCGAAAAACGCGCTTTGAGCATATAAAGATACGCCGCCACGCCGACGAGCCCCATCGAGCCGACGACCTGCACGGGAAGGCAATGGTAGCAGCCGAACATTCCTTCTTTATTCGCGTAGATGTCGCGCAGTCCGCGATAGCCGATGCCCGTCCCGAAGATCGGGTATTTCTTGAAGTTATTCGCCGCAACGATCATCATCCTGCCGCGATAGGAATCCATTTCGACGGCAAGTTCTTTGACTTTATCCCACAGCGCGATCATCGCGACCAAAGCGAGAACCGCCGCACCCGCCGCGACACAAACGGAAATGCGAAGTTTTTTCCCGTCTTTCATTTTGAAAAGCGCGTACGCGAAGGCGGTGAAAAGGACGGTCGCGAAGGACGCGCCGATCAAAGCGAGGCGCACTTTCGTCGAAGTCGGGACGATCCCTTCCTCAAACAGTTTTACGACTTCTTTTCTCCAAACGAGAATGATGACGACGGCGATCAGGACGAGGACGCCGAGCGCGATCGCATTCCTTACGCGCGTATCTTTATATTTATAAAGCGCAAACAGGACGTAAAAAAGGCAAGTCGCGGAGGTAAAGATCAATCCGCCGCGAGACAGCGACAGGACGGACGCCACACAGGACAACACGCCGACGACGAACGCCGCCGCGCCGCGAACGCCCTTTTTGCGCGAAAGATAGAAGCAGAACGGCATCGTCATAAGGACGGTGGTAGAAAGATTGTTTCCGATCGAAGAAAGCGCGTTCAACGAGAATTCCCACCCCGTGGAGATCACGGACAAATTCGAAAAGTACTGCACCGCGATAATAAAGACGCAATACGCCGCGGAATAAAAAGCGGTCTTCGCGACGTACTCCCTCATATCGTAGGCGCAATGCGGATCAAGCTTATAGTAGAGCGCGGAGTACAAAAGAAGCATTCCGAATCCGAGCCCGAACATATAGTAAAGCGAAGTTCCCGAAAAATAATGCGAAACGGGCAAACTGAAAAGCCCCCCGAGGACGAGCGCGACGGAAAGCGCGAGATAGCCTTTCGTCAACGCGCCTTTATGCGGTTTTACGCGATAAAAGAAGAAGTGGAACAAGACGCCGAGGACCGCGGGCACGCCCATCACGAATTTCAGCGACATAAAGCGATCGAAGCTGTCGTACAATCTCAAAACGACGAGCCCGATCAATATAAAAGGCAAAAACGCCGAAAGAGAATCGTCGGAAAGAATGAGTTTCGCGGAAATGATATAGACGAACGTAACGACGCATTCGACTTCTCTCTTCACCAAAAACAAAACGGCGGCGAGAAGGACTTCGAAAAGCATCATCCACTCGCTCGTCACCGCTTTACGCAAAAGCGCGAGAACTTTTCCCGCACCGTTTTTCATTTCATCGAAAGAAAGCATTATTTCGTGATCGTAACCTTTTTCAGGTTTCTCGGAGCATCGGGGTTATGACCCTTCTGCTTGCTGAGCTCCATCGCGAAAAGGTGCATCGCGACCGAATAGCCGACCGTCGAAGAAAGGTTATCCATCGAGGGCATTTTTACGCCGAAGGTCGCAAGATCCAACAGATCGTCGTTATCGCTGAACGTCAAGACGTTCGCGTTCAAAAGTTGCAATCTCGTCGCGATATCGCGGAAGTTCTCGCTGCACTCGCCGTCCGGCGCGAGAATAATGACGTTTACGCCCTCCTCGATCAAAGCGAACGGACCGTGCATAAAGTCGTTGGTTCCGTAGAACGTCGCGAAGGTGTAGGCGCATTCGTTGAGTTTGAGTTGCAGTTCTTTGCCGACGCCTTGCATAATACCGCGCGAAAGGATAATGAAATTATTCATATCCTTGACCTTTTCCGCCATATCCTCGATGGCGGGCAAAAGAGCGAGCGCTTCTTCGACCCTCTTCGGGAACGCATACACGACGGGCATCGAAGGCTTATCGGAAAGCGCGATCGCCAGCATATAGAGGACGGTGAGTTCCGCGATGTAGCTCTTCGCGCTCGCGATGCTCTTTTCTTCCCCCGCGCTGAGATCGAGATGATATCTGCCCGCTTTGGCGAGAGGAGACGAAGCGTCGTTCGTCACGGCGACGGTGATCGCGCCCTGCTTATTCGCCTGCGTCAGGACGGCGAGCGTGTCGATGCTCTTTCCGCTCTGCGAGACCGCCACGAACAGGTGATCGGAATAATCGACGTTCGCGCCGTACATCGTCGTAACGGAGGGGTGCGCGGTTCCCGCGGGGATCCCCGCTAAGGTTTCCACGGCGTACTTGAAGCAAAGCCCCGCGTTGTCGCTCGTTCCGCGACCGATGATCGTTATGTTTTTAATGCGGCGCTTTTTGACTTCCGCCGCGATCTCCTGAACCTTTTCGGAATTGGCGTGGATCGCGCTTTTGATGACTTCCGGTTCCGTCAAGATCTCATCGTACATGATTCCCATAGCTTTTTCTCCCGTCTCGCTGTGAAATTATTTTTTGAGAACGTCCGTTCCGACGTAGGGAACGAGGACGTCCGGCACGCGAACGCTTCCGTCCGCATTCTGGAATTGTTCGACGATCGCCGGGATCAAACGGCTCGTCGCGAGACCGCTGCCGTTCAAGGTGTGGACGAACAGATTCTTGCCCGTCTTGGGGTCTTTGTAACGCGTTTGATTCCTTCTCGCCTGATAGTCGTTCGCATTGGAAACGGAGCTGACCTCTTTATAGATGCCCATGCTCGGGATCCAGACTTCGATGTCGTACGTCCTCGCCATCGACGCGGAGCAATCGCCCGCCGCGAGTTTGCTGACTCTGAAATGCAAGCCGAGTTTTTCGACGAGAGCGCTCGCTTTGCCGACAAGCTCCTCGAAGGCTTTCTTGCTGTCTTCCTGCGTCGAATAGATGACCATTTCGACTTTGTTGAACTGGTGACCGCGGATCATGCCGCGCTCTTCGCTCCTGTAACTGCCCGCTTCTTTGCGATAGCAAGGCGTGTACGCGAAGAACTTCATCGGAAGTTTCGCTCCGTCGATGATCTCGCCCGCATACATATTGACGAGAGCGGTCTCCGCCGTCGGAAGCATAAAGTGACCTTTCTTTCTCTCCTCGCCTTCGAGCCAATAGACCTCGTCTTCGAACTTCGGGAATTGCCCCGCGCCGAAACCGCAGGAATAAGAAAGCTGATGCGGGGGAAGGATGAATTCGTAGCCGTCTTTCAAATGCTCCGCGATGAAGTAATTGATGAGCGCCCATTCGAGGCGCGCTCCCATATTGCGATAGATCCAATAGCCGCCGCCCGCGAGTTTTACGCCGCGCTCGTAATCGATGAGTCCGAGATCGGTGCAAAGGTCGACGTGATTCTTCGGTTCGAAATCGAACGTCGGTTTTTCTCCGACGACGCGGATCACCTGATTGTTTTCCTTTTCGCCGCCGACGAGGTCGTCGTCCGGGATATTCGGAAGACGGGCGATAAAATCGTTCATCTTTTCTTCCGTTTCCGCGATCTGTTTATCGAGCGCGGAAATCTCTTCTCCGAGCGCGCGCATTTCTTCGAAGATCGCCGTCGTGTCCTTTCCTTGCTTTTTGTAAAGGGGGATCTCGCCGCTGACCTTGTTGCGCTTCGCTTTGTTTTCTTCCACTTTGCGGATCATCGCGCGGCGCTCTTTATCCCATTCGAGCAGCTCCGTGAAATCCACGATCGCGCCCTTCTTTTGAAGAGCGGCTTTAACGCTTTCCGAGTCATTCCTGATAAGTTGTAAATCGATCATATCACACCTTCTTTTATTATTCCGCCTGAGCGGGTGTTTTCGTTTCGTCCGCGACGCCGAGAAGCCGCGCCGCGTTACCGTACAAGATCGCCTCTCTTTCTTCTTCCGTAAGCGGAAGGGAAAGGAAACGGTCGAGTTCTTCTTTATGTTTCCACATCGGGAAATCCGTCCCGAACATATATCTTTCGAATCCGAACGAACGGATCAGATCCGCCGCGCGGGATTTATCCAAAAACGCGAGGGAGGAACTGGTGTCGAAGTAAACGTTCGGCAAGTCTTTTAAGCAACCGACTTTATCCCACACCGAATACCCGCCGAAATGCGCCCCGATAAAGATCTGCTCGGGATACTTTTTCGCCATTTTCTCCAAACGAAGCGGCGAAGAATAATCGTAGCGCACGTCTCCCATATGGAGCAAGACGGGGAGTTTTCCCGCCGTCACGCGGTAAAGATTCTCCGCGTCGTCGATATTGAACTTTTGAAAGTCCGGATGAAGCTTTACGCCTTTCATTCCTCGCGAAAGCGCAAGCTCCACTTCCTGCTCGATCGCTTCGTCCGTCATTTCGTTATGGAGCGTCATAAACCCGACGAATTCGGGATGGCGCTGCATTTCGGAAAAGATATAATCGTTGATCGCGCGGACTTGATGGACGGTCGTGGCGGTCGAATGGACGACATACTTTTCGACGCCGATCGATTCGCCTTCTTTGACGAGCGAGTCGGGCGTCCCGTCTTCTTCCATCTCTTTCCCGTAAAATCTCCCGATCGCCGCGACGGCTTTCGCCGCGATCTTCTCGGGGTAAATATGACAATGCGCGTCGATAATGCGGTATTGTTTTTCTTCCTGTGCGTCGGACGCGGGTTGTCCGTTTACGATGATCATTTTTCTTCCTCTTCTCTTTCGTCCAAATACGTCGCGAGAAAATCCGCGCTGTGAGCGAGCGCGGCAAGCGGATACTTGTAGTACGCCTGCCCCACCGTAAAGCTGCCGCCTCTGACTCTGTCGTCAAAGCCGCCCATATGCCAATTGATCGCCATCGCCTCTTCCCTCGTCAGGCGCATAAAGCCGCTGATGATATAGACGGATTTTTCGCCGTGTCCGTAAGGAAGATCGTCCTCGACCGAGTAAAAGGGCTTCTTTTCCCAAGCGCCCGTTTCTTCGTTCTTCACGTTGCGATACGAGACCTTGTAGTAATTGATCTTGCAAAGGTCGTGCAAAAGCCCGATGATCGCCACGGATTCGGGGCTGTACGTCTCTTTCCAAGCCGCTCCGTACTCGCTTTCGAGAAGTTTGACGAGTCGATTATAGACGTTCAAGCTATGCGCGCAAAGCCCGCCCTCGAAATCATAGTGAAAGCGGGAGGACGCCGGCGCGGTAAAGAAATCCGATTTCGTCATAAGATAATCGAGAAGCTTGTCCGCGCCTTCGCGCTTGATCAGCGCGCGATAGGTGGTGATGAATTCGTTGTCGCGTTTTTCCGTTCGTTCCATTTTTCGTCGCCTTCGTTTAGCAGGCGGCGGAAATGCTCCGCCGCCGCAAGTTCGTCAGTTTCTGAGATCCGACGCCGCGAAGCTCGCAAACGTGAGAAGCGGAAGCCCGGGAGCGACGGAAGTAAAGAGAGTCAAAAGATTGGTCACGTCGAGCTCTTTACCGACGTAAGAGAGGACGACGATCGCCGCGTAGAACAAGGTCATCGCGGTCAAAAGCGCCCAAGTAAGCCAGCCGTTTACGCCGCGCGAGGTCGAACCGTTATGGATGCCGATCAGGGTAAAGAGCAAGCTGACGCCCCAAACGCCGAGGATCGCGTAGCGCATGATCGTCGCGGTGATCGTGATCTTCATCACGCCGGGGAGGACGAGGATCGCCGCGTAACCTGCGACGAGGATCGCCATATAGATGATCGGAAGGACCGCGGTTCCCGCCGTCGTCCCGAATTCGGAAGAACCGGACGAGAGCGAGACGGCGAACGCGATCGCCGCGAGAAGCAGCAGACCGTACACGCCGTAATCGACGTACTTACCGTACTCCGCAAGGATCTCCGGGAGCTTTTCGATCGTAATGAAATAAGGCGTGCCGCCGTGCATCGACCAGAGGGTGTAGAAGCAGAAGACCGCGTCCGCGAGAAGGACGAACAGGAATCCGAGTTTGCCCTTCTTCCCGGTCAAGCCGAGAATCGAGATCAAGGCGACCGCGCCGCAGAAACCGATCGTCGCGTATTGCAGGAAGTAGTCGCCGCCGATCAAGGGTAACTTGTCGATAAAAACGGAAAGCCACGTCTTCGGGAGTTGACCGAGAAGCGAGGGCGCGCCTGCGATCAAGTCCGCGGTGATCTTGCCTTCCGCCATGACGGCGAGACCGTAATCCGCCCAATGCGTGATGAAGAGACCGTATGCGAGATAGATCAAAACACCCGCGATGGACAAAAGCATCAAAAGAAATGCGATCGGTTTTTTGTAGATTCCCATAGTTTTCCCTCCTGCCGGTGCGGCTTTCTGCTCGCGCTCGGCTTTATTCTGTTTTTTGCCGTTCTCCATTCCCGGAGCAACGTAACGGATCGCTTTCTTTGCGCCCGCCGACTTCGGAGCCACGTATCTTCTGGTTCCGAGATCGGAAAGGCTTGCGGCGAACGCCATATCTTCATCGGTATAAGCGGGGGTTTCCTGCGCCGCCGCCTCTTCTTCGGCTTTCTTCGCGGCTTTTTCCCTCGCGCGTCTTTCTTTTCTCGTTTCTTCGACCTCGGGCTCGGCTTCTTGCTTCACCTCTTCCGAAGCAGACTCCGCGGGCGCGGGTTCTTCGACCTCGGGCGATTCGATTTCGAGCGTGGATTCGGGCTCCGCGACCTCGGGCTCCGCCGTTTCGGGTTCGGCAACCTCGGGTTCCGCGACCTCGGGTTCGACCGACGCGGATTCTTCGGTTTCGGGTTCCGCGATTTCGGGAACGTCAAGTTCCGCTTCTTCCGCAGCGGTTTCTTCCGCAACGGACTCTTCGACGGGAGCCTCTTCCGCAGCGGTTTCTTCAACGGCGCTTTCTTCCGCGGAGTCGGGCGTCAGGAACGCGGGCGTTTCGTCGTCGAAAAGCGCGGCGTCTTCGTCCGAGACTTCGCTTTCTTCATTTTCCGCCGCCTCTTCCGCGGGAGCGGTTTCGGGCGCGGCGTCCGAGATCAGATCGGGAGAAATATCGTCAAACGAAGAACCGTCGTCTTCCAAAGCGACCTCTCCTTTTTTCGAAAGGTCCTCTTCTTCCTCGGGTTCATCGTCTTCCTCTTCGGATTCTTCTTTTTCGGCGGGAACGTCGTCGTCCATCGCGATCGAGCTGTACACCATCGTCTCGTCCGAAGCGGGCGCGGGAGCTTCTTCTTCGGGGACTTCGTCCGAAATCAAATCGGAAGTCTCTTCGGCGGATTGCTCTTCGACGGGAGTCTCTTCGGCGGGAATTTCGCCGACGATCGCGTCGGGAATATCCGCGAGTAAGGATTCGTCGAAATCATCCGCAGACTCTTCCGCGGGCGTTTCTTCAACAGGCGCTTCCTCAACGGGCGTTTCCGCTTCGGATTCCGCCGCTTCTTCCGCGGGAATCTCTTCCGATGCGGGTGTTTCTTCGGTCGCTTCGATCGGTTCGGCTTCCTCGGCGGGGGCTTCTTCCGCTTTTTCTTCCTCGGGGAAAGTCTCGTCCATCATCGCGAGTTCTTCGTCCGAAATTTCGTTCGCCGCGTTCAAAGCTTCTTGCTTCAACGCGTCTTCACCGAATTCGCTTTCCTCTTCGTCCGCTGCGGGCGTTTCTTTTTCTTCCTTCGCTTTCTCGGCGGCGAGCGCTTCTTCTTTCGCTTTTTCTTCCGCAGCCTTTTGCTCCGCGAGCGCTTTTTCTTCCGCGGCTTTCTTTTCGGCAAGCGCCTTTTCTTCGGCTGCCTTTTCCGCGGCAAGAGCTTCTTCCTTCGCCTTTTCTTCGGCGATCAAACGCTCTTTTTCCGCTTCCTCTTCGGCGGCGATCCTCTCTTTTTCTTTCTCTTCGGCGGCTTTGATCCTCGCCTTTTCCTCAGCTTTTACCTCCGAGACCGATTTCGCGCTCTTCTTCAAAAGAGCGTTGCAATACGGGCAACGAAGTTCCGGCTGATCGAGATCGATAACGATGGTTTCTTTACATTGCGGGCACTTGCCTCTTCCGGATCTCATTTCTCCTCCTTTATTATCGCGCTTTCCGCGCGCGCACCGAGCGCGGTCGCACGCTATCTACGATAAAATTAATATACTACATAATATCGGAGAAACGCAAGCGATAATGACCGATTTGTCGAGAAGGAAAGATTTACCGCGAAACGCGAGCCGCGAGACGCCGCGAAAAGCCTTTCGAGCGGCGCGTTTCTCCGAAAAAAGGCATTGCATTTCCTTTTCGCTTGCGGTATAATGATTTCGACGCTTTAACGCATTATAGTGCGAAACAAAGCGCGGAGGGCGTATGACGCAGGAAGAAAGAAAAGAAGAACTCAAACGGGAGCTTTGCGAGGTTTTCGCCGAGATCGACAATGCGGACGATTTCGCGCGGCTCCTCGAAGACCTTTGCACCTATAACGAGTACGAGCAGCTCGCGCAGAGGCTTTACGCGGCGAAGCTGTTTCTCCAAGGCGGGACGTACAGCAAGATCAACGAAGAGACGAGCGTCTCTTCCGCGACGCTCAGCCGCATTTCCCGCTGCATCCGACACGGAAGCGGCGGCTACGGGGAAGTCCTGAAAAAGCTCATCGAAAAATAAGCAAAAAATCCCCGAGGTTCGGGGGTTTTTCTTTCGGATCGGGCGGGGAAACCCGTTCGAACGATCAAAAAAATCGGAGGTGTTTTATGATTAAAGACAATTTGACCTACGCTTCTCTTTACGAAGGCGTGAATCCCTTATTTCCCGCCGCGTTCGCCTTTTTGAAAGAGGCGATGAAAGAGAAAAAGGAAGTCGGGCGTTACGAGCTCGAAGGCGGCGCGTTCGCCCTCGTCCAGAGCTATGATTCGAAGAGCGCGGAAAATTGCAAGATCGAAGCGCATAAAAAGTTTATCGACATTCAATGCGTCCTGAAAGGCAAAGAGCTGTTCGGCGTGGCGGATCTTTCGACGCAGACGATGGTCGAAGACAAATTCGCGGAAAAGGACGTCGCGTTTTATAAAGGCGAAGTCGACCTTTTGACCCTGACGGACGGGGATTTCGTGATCGTCTTCCCCGAGGACGCGCATCGCCCGCAACAAGGCGACGGAAGCCGCGTCGAAAAAGTCGTCGTCAAAGTCCCCGTGGCGTAATCACAAAAACCGCAGAAATTTACGGAAAGCCGCGGAGATCGGGTAGTTCCCACCGGAACCCGGAAAGGGATGTTTTTCGTCGAGACCGTCGATCGGGACGAAAGAGATCCCTTTTTCTTTTATTTTCGTCGGAGCGTCGAGGACGGCTTCGAACCCGCGCATCTCCCAAATCATATGAGTAAAAACGTGGGAAATCGGCGGGAGTTCCCGACAAGGCGCGCCGATCTTCTTCTCCGCTTCTTCCTTCGATAAAACGCCTTCGACGTAGGGAAACTCATAAAGTCCCGCGAGGAGCCTCGCCCCCTCGCGATAGCGGACGGCGACGGCGTCTCCGACGCGAATCAAAAAGACGGTGATCGCCTCTCTTCTTTTCTCCCTTTTTGCGGATTTTACGGGAAATTTGTCTTGCGTTTTATTGCGATACGCGGCACAGTTTTCTTTGACGGGGCACTCCTCGCATTTCGGCGCGCCCGGCAAGCAGATCAAAGCGCCGAGCTCAAAAAACGACTGCGTAAAAGAAGACGTTTTCCCCTCTTCCATATACAGTTGCAAGATATCTTCGACCGTCGCGCGAACCGTCGATTTGGAGACGTCGGACGCATTCTCCATCAGTCGGGCGTACACGCGTAAAACGTTCCCATCCACGGCGGGTTCTTTTTCTCCGAACGCGATCGAAAGGATCGCTCCGACCGTGTAATCCCCGATCCCGGGCAAAAGGGAAAGTTCCTTTTTATTTCGCGGCAATTCCCCGCCGTATCGCTCCGCAACGATCTTCGCCGCCGCGTGAAGATTGCGCGCCCGCGTATAATATCCGAGCCCTTCCCACGCTTTCAAAACCAAGTCTTCGCTCGCCGAAGCAAGATCGGAAACCGTCGGAAAAAGGGTCATCCAACGCTCGTAATACGGGATGACGGCGGCGACGCGCGTCTGTTGGAGCATAATTTCCGAGATCCAAACCGCATAGGGAGAGGGATCTCTGCGCCAAGGGAGATCGCGTTTGTTCGCTTCGTACCAAGTTATGAGTTTCTTTACCGTTTCTTTCATTACTTCGTTCATATCGGTATTATACAAAAATTCCGACGCTCGGTAAAGAGGAAGCCGACTTTTTATTCGATTCGTATCGTTTTACGCCGAGAAAAAAGAAAAAACTATGCGTTACTTTTTCGGCCAGATAAAGTTGGATTTCAAAATTTCGCCGTTATCGACGAGGACGTCCTCCCCCGTCATGCTCTTGTTGACCACGGTCAGGAAGTACGCCCATTCCGCGATCTCTTCGGGATCCGCCCACTTTCCGAGCAGGCTTTCCGCGTAGACCGCCGCCCGCAAGGCGTCGTCTTCCAAAACGGGGGCGTTCGAAGCCGTTACGACGCCGCCCGGAGAAAGCGTGTTGCAGGTCGCGCCGAACCGCGCGAGACGAAGCGCGACGTTTTTGGTATAGCCGACGACGCCCGCTTTACTCGCGACGTACAAGGGAAATTCCGCGCCGTTTCGCGCGCTCGCCGAAGCGATATTCAAGACGGAGCGGATCGCGGGCTGAAACGCGTAGGTTTCAACCGTGTTGACGACGCCTTTCAAGTTGACGTCGATCGCGTCTTCTTCGGGGAGTTGGATGCCTGCCGCCGTGATCAGGACGTTTACGTCGTCGATGGCGGGGAGTTTGCCGCGAACGTCCGCTTGCAGATGCGTATAACGCGGATGAGAAAAATGCGCGGGAGCGTCAACGTCGATCCCGACGACGTTCCAGTTTTGCTTCAAGAATTTTACGGCGATCGCCATCCCGATCCCACCGTTTGCGCCCGTTAAAACAAGTTTCATTTTACCTCCGCTTTCGAAGCCTTGCGCTCCGCAATGTAATCGAGATACTCCTTGCCGACGTTCTCTTTTTCCATTCGAAGCATCGCGCGGTAGCCGATCGGCGAGAAGACGACCTCGAACAAAAGCTCCGCGAGCGCGCCCGTTACCGCGCACATCACGCATTGGAGCGGCGTCCAACCGAAGAAGTTATAGCTGACGATGAACGCGAAGATCAAGTTGTCCGCGAACTGCGCAAGGAAAGTCGACGCATAGGAACTGATCGAAAACGCGGCGAAGTTGTTTTTGCCGATTTTTTTCGTTATGAACGCGTTCAAAAAGTTGTTTGCGACGGCGGAAGCGGCGAACGCGACCGAACTGCCGAAGATGACGTACCACGCGGAGCGGAACGTCCCGTCCAGCGCGCCGTTGATGACGCCCTCCGAACCTTCGACGTAACTCATCGACCAAGTCCCCGGAATGAAGGACGCCAAGATATAAAAAGCGGAGAAGACGAGATTGATGCAAAGAGCGACGAAAGCGAGCTCGTTTGCCGCGCGCGGACCGTATCTTTTGGTCACGATATCCATCAAAAGGAACGCGAGCCAAGAAAGGATCACGCCGCAATCCAAAGCAAGCCAACTCAAATTGAGGTCGATGCTTTTATTCGCAAGCAGATTCATCGAAACGACCGACGTTACGAAGAGCGCGGTGATGAGAGACGGCAAGCTGCGGAGTAAGAGTTTGATTTCGTAAAAAAGGTTTTTGATAATCGTCACGATCGTGACCTCCTTGTTTTTTATTCGGAAGATGGTTAAGCAAGGAACATCTCCTATGGTTCGCGGAAACCCGCGATTTCCTCACCATTATAGCAATTGCCCGCGGAAAAGTCCAACGAAAAAAAGCGAATTTTTCTCCCATAAAGAAAAAATCGAAAAAACGCTTGCAAACGCCGCCGTAATGCTCTATAATACAAAAGTGCTTGGGGATATGGCTCAGTTGGTAGAGCGATACGTTCGCATCGTATAGGTCAGGGGTTCGAATCCCCTTATCTCCACCAAAATGCCGCGGCAGTTCGCCGCGGTTTTTTTTGTTCACTTGGGGATTCCGCACTTTGCTCTCAAAGTGCGCGCCTTCGGCGCAAACCCCTGCGGGCTGACGCTCGCACCTGCCTTTAACCGCTTTTCGATAAAATCCCCTTGCTTCCTTGCTTTCCTTCGCCTTTTCGCTCGCTATTCCGTCGCTTCGCTCCTCGCGAATCCCCTTATCTCCACCAAGCAAACTCAGTCGAATTTTCGACTGAGTTTTTTTTACACTTAACAAGGGGATGAGAACCGAGAGCGTTAAAAAATCGGCAAGTGATTTTTGCCGATTTTAGCGACTGACCGAAGCGCAGAACAAGGCATTACTTAAACAAAACGATTTGCCTTGCGAAGCGCAAGAGGAGAATCCCCTTATCTCCACCAAGATAGGTTCAAAGTAAAAACTTTGGACTTTTTGTACTCAAATGAGAGATAAGATTGCCATAAAGTGAGAGATGATTCACCACGATATAAAAAGCAAACTCATTCCAAAAGCGGCATAGCGAACAACGGCGCACGCTTTAACTTGTTTTAATAAAATCACTCCAAACTGCCAATTGAGATTTAAGAGAGGGATCATCAGCCTTCGTCTGCTCTTTTTAACCTAATAAGGCCTTCTGCTTTCACCTTATATCTAAAGACAATTGTATAGATGACATATCTTGCTTTTACTCTCTTTAAGACATCCTCCCTCTTCATAAATACACCCTCGTAAAGATATTGTCCATCTGCACGACGATACTGATCCACCATTTTATTTAATTCTTGTTCTGATAGATCATCAACAGAGAATTCATCAATGCGGATATTAACACCATACCCATCTTTTTTCACAATGAAACCATCTGACAGTATTCGACTCTTCGCTATGATAGTGGTCATTTTTTGCAAAAGTGCATCTTTCAAACTGTGATCTTTTATATCATAAATTAGATGCCGTGCATAATTGGTTATCCCCTGAATCTCATCACATAAGAATGCGGACAAAGCATCGTCATTATCCGTTGTTATCTCATTGCATCGGATGCTTTTATGAATATCATCAAGTATACCCTCGGATATATACTCTACGATAAACTCATCATGATTTATCGCGTTAGATTTCTTTTCATAAAGAAAACGGATATATCTTTGCGATGCATCGTCAAGAACAATTTTGTTGTCAAAGCCCCATTCTGCGAAAAGAATAGCTTCTACTTTTGGCTTGTACTTGAGAACTAAATCTTCATTACTAATGCTATTGCATTCGTCCACAAATGAATCCAGCTTTTCTTTTTTTCTTTTTTCATAGAAGGAATAAAACCTATGATTCCTTTTTTCATCGCTGATAAAACAATCGAACAACCGGGGTTCACTAGAAAAAAAACTAACTGCATTGCGCAATTCTTCCGAGGGGAGAAAAACACCCTCTTTATAATTCTCTTGCATAAACTGTTCGAGATAATAATCCGTTTTTCCTATAGAATAATCCTTAAGGATATCAGCATAATCATCATTAAGAGTCATTTCTTTGTTTAATAAATGAGCAATATACCAATCGCTTGCAATCTTTTCAGATAAAACAACCCAATGGGCAAAGCCGCTCATCGTTATATAATCCAAGCTGTCCTCATTCCGTCTAAATGCATCTATAAACTCTGAATAGTCCAGTTTAAACTCGCTAGAATACTTTTCAAATAGTTTTTTCCATGACACAATACTAGTAGTTCCAATCTTTTCCCCCTCTTGTATAAAGGCGGTAATGTTTTCACGGAGTTCTTTAGGAGCTTCATTGCTCAATTTGACAAGATAAAAAAGCTGAAAGCTAATTATCGCAAAGATCAAACCGCTTACGCCCTTATCAAAAGTAAAATAATATAGCGAGAACTGCTTTCTGATTTCAGACAGAAGTCGGAAATCCGACCGTTTTACAGAAAAAGATACAAGTATTATCATAATGTCTATGTACATCTTTTTTTGTAGCGGATCCATTTTCCGCCCATCGATCCAGATGAGTTCCCCACAAATTCTTTCAATAACTTTTTGAGCTAAATCGCATTCCATAAGTTGGAAAAGCACCCTTGTTATGTGATATCGATAATTCTCGGGGGTTTCCCCAAGGATTTTGATAATATCAAAAGACCCATTTAATATATTCAAAGTCCCATCTAAAAGCCCATCCACTGTCTTTTCCAATTCTTTTTTGTCGGTTATATTCTTCAAACCAAACGCTATCGCCTCTTGGATATCCAATAATTGATTTAATAATTTCTTGTTATAGACATCATCATCTTTGGATTTAAACCATTCATATGTTGGTTGTATATCCTTTTCGCAAATGCAATATTTAATTGCATTTATGTACTTGTTTTGTAGCAGATTTTTCATTTCTAACTGTTTGCTTTGTGAGATGATTTGATCTTTAACAATAGTCAACAAGGCGTTTCGCTTCATCATAAGAAGCGGTGTTTCTATATAAATAATATAAACACAAAAGAGAAACGCACACAAGGAAGTCCCTATACATACAAAAAACCAGTAGAACAAATAGCTTACTACATTGATGAGCAACAAAGTGAGAGAAAGGACCGTACTTGCTCGAAATGAAAAATGCTTGTCTTTTCGCAACTCTCTGTATTCATACAACTTCATTCCGGCAAATTCATTTGTTTGTACGGAAAAAGCGATTCCCATTATTTGCAGAATACAAACCACTATGGCAGTAATGATTTGCGTGACTAGCCCAAACGATGCAAGCGCCTTATCTATGCTAAGATTCTCCGGACGGTAAAAAATCTGCAAAAAAACTGAAATCATCCACAAAACAGATAGCATTATAATGAACGGAATGAATCCATGATGATTGATTTTTATCTTTTTTTCTTTTGATTCCTTTTTCATATTATTTTTCATCTTCATACTTTTTTGCATAATATAATAACCTCATTCACCGCCAAAATAAAATCCATCCCTTTATTTCATCCTGACATATCGAATGCTTTTCCCTTCGCCTTCCCGTTTAAGTTCACCTGATTCGACGAGCTTGCGCAACGCGCCTTCAATCGAACTGATACTGAGAGACGGGCAAAGCTCGCGAATGTCTTGCTTCCCGAATCTGCCGATTTTATTTTGCGCAGCCAAACGGACCGTTTCCAGCGCGGAACGCTTTACTTCCACGAGCGCGAAACGATCCTCAAAGTCTCTGTATGCGGCGAGGATCGTTCCGAGCAAGTACTTAATGAAAGGAACGGGATCGTCCTTCCCTTCGCGCCAGCCCTCTTGCGAAAGCGCCAAGGTTTCGTAATACAAGTCTTTGTTTTGGGCGATCTTCGCTTCAAGCGAAATATATTTGCCGACGTAGAAGCCGCTTCGATATAAAAGGAGCGTCGTCAAAAGGCGGCTCATTCTTCCGTTTCCGTCGTTAAAAGGATGTATGCAAAGAAAATCGTGGATGAAGACGGGGATCGCGATCAAAGGATCAAGCTCCGCATTCCCGATCACGCGATTATATTCTTCGCAGATCCGATCCAGCGCCTCGGGCGTTTCAAAAGGCGCAAGCGGAGTAAAAAGCGTTTCCCGATGCCCGTCGGGATAGGTTGCGCTGATATAATTCTGCACGGTCTTCGTCCGCCCGGCAAAAGAATTCTGCATGTGTCTGTAAAGGATCTTGTGCAATTGAAGAATATAGTTTTGCGTAATTGAGATCACGTCAAAACTTTCGTGGATAACCGCAAGCACGTCACGGTACCCCGCAATTTCCTGCTCGTTTCGGTTTTTCGGCGCCGTCTTTTCCGCGACGAGTTGCTTCATTCGCGTATTGGTCGTGACGATGCCTTCAATGGCGTTGGATGCTTCGGTACTCTGCACCTTGGCGATCTCAACCAGTTTTTCAAGCGCTTCGGGGCGTTGTTTGAGATACAGCTCCTGCTTACCCACCTCTTTATAAATGGCGGCGATCAGCCCGAGCGTCTCGGAATCCCACTTTTGATCCTTGATTATGCTGTAATTAAACGACCTCATACCCCTACCTCTCGGATTATTCCCTTAAATCGTAGCATATTATAAGGGGAAAATCAAGAGTTAAGGGAAAATCGCTCGAAAGAATTCTATCCGTTTTCATCATAATCTATAAATCGCGGAATTCTTTTTCCTTACAAGTTGCCCACCACATCGGACTTATCCGCACACCTGCATCGATTATTCGGGTGTGCGGATATTTCTTTATTTGCCGGAAGACTTCAATTCCGTTATTTTCGATCAGTCGAAGATTGATTATTTTAAGGGAGCCTAATCGCTCCTTTTTTCGTTTTTTTAACCCGATATTCCAATAATCTTTTTATTTGCCTATGATTTGATAACCGTTTTGCGCAAAAATACCGCAAATGGTTCTTATCACAACAACATACTTAATTTCAATAGCTTTCATGTTTTCATTAATACCATTGCTGGTCGACGAACATCTTCGTCCGATATGAGCGCAAGCCGCGATCGGGCGAACTTTTGGCGACAAATTTCCCGTTTTCCGAAAAACGCTATTTGAAAAACGATTTCCCATAAGCGTTTTCCTGCGGGGCGGCGAAAGTCCGCGGCTTTCGAATATAAACGGAGCTTCCTTTTTGCCCCGAATATCGAGCGATTTCGAGGGTATTTTTTCGATTCCAAGGATAAATCGTTTCTTAATTTTTTTTTATTTATACGCAAACGCGTCGCCAATCGTTTGCCTTTTGAAGGGTGAAAAGCATACAATGGTTTCGTAAACGAAATCACACGTTCGATCGGACGCAAGGAGAAAAAACGTTTTATGAGGAAAATGAGCTTAACGGCAAAGATCGTTTTGATCGTCTCGGCAGTATTCGTCATCGCCGGAACGGTGCTTGGCGTTATTTTCGTTGGACATACCCGATCGAACCTCAGAAAGATAAGTCACGAGCACATGCTCGACATCTCAAACACCGCGGCGGCTTCCCTAAACGGAGACGATCTCGCCGCATTGACCGCGGGGAGTGAAGGTTCCGAAGCCTATCGAGCCGCATTTTCCACACTCTCCGTCTTCCGCGACAACGCCAGCCTCAAAGACATCTACTGCATCCGCGAAACGAGCACGGGCTATATTTATATCATCGACACGAAGAAAGAAGATCCCGCAGCGTTCGGAGAACCAATCTCCGCAAATTCTTCTTTGAAACTTGCCGCCGAAGGGTCTCCCTCGGCAAACGAGAAAGCGAGCAAGAGCCGCGGAGAGAAGTATTACAGCGCATATTCCCCCGTTTTCGATTCCTCGAATCAAGTCGCGGCGATCGTCGCGGTTGATTTTTACGCAGACTGGTACGAAGCGCCCATTCGTCAAATTACCTTGATCTTCACCGCGGTCGGCATTATGTTTACGCTGTTCGCGGCGGCTTTGATCTTCCTCGTCATGAACCGAGTAAAGATCCGCCTCGACAAGGTATATGAAGACCTTTCCGCTCTTTCGAGCGACGCGGAGCATCTTTCCGACGAGATCCCGAACGATTACGGAACGAGGCGAGACGTCCGCCCGGAAAAGACCGCGGTGGACGACATCGGCGCACTCAGCTATCGCGTCCACGGGCTGCAAGCGCAGATCCGCCGCTACTTGGATTTCGTCCGCGAAAAAGCCTTTACGGACGGGCTTACCGGCGTTAAAAACCGCACGGCGTTTGCGGACGTCGTCCGACGCATAAACGAAAAGATCGACGCGGGAGACGCCGCTTTCTCTCTCGCGGTCTTCGATATCAACGGTCTCAAAAAGCTGAACGATTACTTCGGACACGAAACGGGCGACGTCATCATAACCGACGCCGCGGAGATTCTGACCGAATTCTTCGGAGAGAATTGCTATCGCATCGGCGGCGACGAATTTATCGCGATTCTGCAAGATGTCTCCCTCGAAGAAATGAAAAAGAAAGTCGCCGCGCTGACGGAAAAAGTCGAGGGGCTCGCCCCCGTGACCGAAGACGGCGCGGTCCTCGCCTTCTCCAAAGGCTGCGCCGCGTTCGATCCCGAGCAGGACGTCTTCTTCAACGACGTCTTCAAACGCGCGGACGAGGAAATGTACGCCGACAAAGCGTCGTTCTATAATCACAATAAATGCACATGAACTTAGCATTATCTGATATGACATTTCTCTCTAAGCGTTATAAACTTCTTGTTTTTTAGAGATAAAAATGTTATAATCATCTTACAAGAACAAAAGAGAAGCTATTTTATGAAACAGTCGATAGAAAGAAACATGGGGATAATTGGTTTTGTAATCACCATTTTGTCATTTGTTTATATTATTATAAGTATTTTCTTACCGAATAAAACAGCTGCTATCGTTGTCTCCTCATTTTGCGGAGTTGCTATAATCGCTCGAATCATATATCAAGTACTCAAGAAAAAAAAAGGCGGCGGCGATATATCCGATTTAATGGATATCATAGATGGCATATTCGAAATTAACCGAATAATATATGAAGCCGGACCCAGATTAAGTGATTGTAAGAAATTCTACGATAAAAGAGCGTGCGTTAAAAACGACTTATCAGATATTCTTGATAACTTTTGTAACTCTATCCAAAAATATGCAAAGCAAAAGTATTCTGCTTCCATTAAGATTATAGAAAACGATAATAAAATTCCCTCTATAATGGATAAAAAAATTTGGACAATTTGCCGATCAAAGAATTCAAACAAAAAGCGTAAGAATCTAGATAAACAATCGACAACGGCAAAAGAAAACACCTGCTATAAAGTAATTTTGGAAGATAACCAACAAAACCTTTTTATTTGCGGAGATTTGACCAATTATTCAAAGGAAACTTCGTCAGTCTATTTGAATCACAATCACGACTATTTACAGTACTACAAAAGCATAATCGTCGTTCCGATTGCAACAGAAGAAGCATATACTGAAGAAGAAATAAGCAGTCACAATATCATCTACGGCTTTTTGTGTGTAGACTCCAAAGAAGCCTCCGATGAAAAAAATATTACTATGGTTTATGAAGCATCATTACGACAAGCTGACTTGCTTGTTAAATACATACAGACTTATAATGGGATTACAGGAGGCTATATCAGTGAGATGTGCAAAACTGTATTATGATCAATCTGCCAATGTAAACGTAGATGGAAGACAACTGTCAGGACGGACAAATAACAGAAGCTCTTTGATAAGAGTTGGTTCTATGTATTATTCGAAAAATCCGACAAAAAAAAGGTTCCGCCTTGAATCCGAGACTGACCGTAAGCGATTAACAGAAGGATATATCGCTATGCCCATAAAAAAGTCACATTAATCTACCTATTACAATTTCCTCTCATTTTGTAAACGATCCATAACCGCGCTTTTTATTCGTTTTTTACAAAATGCGAGAATGGTTAAAATTTTTTAATTTTCCTCTTGACAGAGGGCGAAATCAAACATATAATGAGGAAAAAGAATACGGGCAAAATTGTCGAAAGGCAATGACGCAAAACTACAGGGTCCCTGAACGAGATAGCCAGCTGCACAAATCGCGAGAGCGAAACTGCAGCCGGCTTTTTTAATCAAGGGAGAGGAGCGCGAGATGTCGGAAGTCATTGAAAAAATCATAGCGGAAACGCTGGCGTCCGGTGTCAAACCCATCGAAAGGAAATACCGCGGCGTGTACGACGGATACGGGGAAACCCCGATCGCGTACGTCGGCGAAACCGAGGTATTTACGACGGCGTCCGGCGTCCTGACCGATTATCAAAGCGCGATCGAAGATCACGAGATCGGGATAAAATGGTCGATCGGAAACGTAAAAAGCGCGATCCGCGCCCTCGACGAACTCGAAAAAGCGGATAATCGCCCGGCATTCATCGCGGCGTTCGTGACGAGGTCCTTCCTCGAAAGCGACGTAGCGGAAAACCTTGCGGCGTTCGAAGAGACGGCAGACGAAAGAAAAGAAAGGATATGCCTTATATTCTCCGAGAACGCGCTTGAAAGTGCGATCGCCGAAAAAGGCGCGTCGGAAGCACGCGGCGCGGGATTCAAAACCGCGATCGACGGCTTCTCGGGGGAGAGATCCCTTGCGGCGTTGACCGCCTGCCCCACGGATTACGTCTTCTTTTCCGAAAAGATGACGGCGCTCGCGGGCGACAGGAACAAACCCGGCGTCTTTACGGCGTTTACGAGCTTGCTTCGCTCGCTTCGGACGGAGATCATCCTGACGGGCGTTCGATCGGACGACCAGATTCGCGAAGCGATCGCGGCGGAATGCTTCGGCATCATGCCCTCGAAAGACTACGCGGGCGAATTCAACTTTCCGACGGAAACGCGGGACCTTGAAAGCATCAAAAAGGACGTGGAGGCATCTTTATGAAACTCAGAAACCGAACGCTTAAATACGCGGCGGATAAAGATGTCGAGGACGCAGCCTCCACGACGGGCAGAAAACGCAGAATCACGATCCTTCGAAGAAACGCCGCGGAAGTTATGCATTACCGCATCCTGAAAAAGATCCTTCTGATCTTCGTGGCGATCGGATTTACGGGATTGATGGTCGGTTACTCCTTCGTCCTGCTCTACAACCGAACCGGAAGGTTCTCCGTAGCGGTAGACAATCCCGACGCAAGCTACTCGATCACGCTGTCCGAAAGTCCGGACTTCCGTTCGAGAAGTTCCCGCCTCGTCTGCGACCAGCAGGTTAAGATCACGAACATCTGCGGCGCGGGTCTTCCGAAGAACATCGACAACGTGGACGGGCAACACAACGGAGACAACCACCTCGCCTACACGTTCTACTGCAAGAACGTCAGCAGAACCCCCGTCGCGATGGCGTATGAAATGACCTTCAACAACGTGACGAACAATATAGACGAATGTATGCGCGTTCGCTTGTACGTCAACGGGACCCCGACCGATTACGCGAAGACGCGTTCGGACGGAACGGGCAAAGAAGATCACTTCTGCGACAGACCGTTTGCGGGAAAATACGTCGTCTGTCGAGACGCGATCGATTACGTCCTTCCCGAAGAGTACGTCAAATTCACCGTCGTGATCTGGGTCGAAGGAGACGATACCGATTGCAACGACAGCATCGTAAACGGAAAGATCAAATTCGATATGGAGATCGAAGGAAGATCGGTAACGGTACAACAAAACGACTGAAAAACGGCGCAAGCCGATGATATATAAAAAGAAATCAAATTAAAGGAGATTTGAGAAAAATGAAAAAAGCACTCAGAAAAATGATCCCTTCCATTCTTATGATGCTCATCGCGGCGGCGTTCGTCGGCACTTCGACCTTCGCTTGGTTCTCGATGAACAGGACGGTCACCGTCACCGGCATGAGCGTCGATACCAGAGTCGACGATAACTTGAAGATCGCGACGACCAATTCGGAAGCGAGCTACGACATCGCGCTTACGCAAAACCGCTCCGGTCACCTCCGCCCGGTTTCGACCGTGAACGGCGTCAGCTTCTTCTACACCGGCGCAGCGAACGTTAACGATTCCACCGGCGCAGCGAAAGCCGCGGCCTACACCGCTTACAGCGAAGCGGCGACCGGCAACCCCGTCACCAACGCTCTCGAGAACACCAACGCGGGCAAGACCAACTACGACGTCGCGTTCCAAACCGCGTACGGCATCGAGTCTCCCACGACGAGCACCGTCGTTTACGGCTACATCGACTACGTCTTCTACCTCAGAGCGACCAACGTTTCCGGCGCTGCGGAAGACCTGAAACTCACGAAGCTCAATCTTCTCTATAACGGAGCTGCGATCACGACCGAAAAGGCGTGGAGAGTTGCGGTCTTTGCGCAAAGCACCAGCGCGAATACCGCCCTCGACACCGCGGTGAGCGCTTCCGATTTGAAAACGATCCTTACGCTCTCCGACGCGGCGAACCAAACCGCCGGCAAAGCCGTTAACGCGACGGACTCCGTAAACACCGTTACCTACGGAACCGCAGCGGTCATCGACAGCATCGCGGCGAATGCGACCGAATACAACAAAGTCACCGTCCGCTTGTGGCTCGAAGGCGAAGACACGACCTGCAAGAACGACACCTACGCGTCCTTGACCAATGCATACACCCTCGGACTCCAATTCCACATCGGCGGAACGGAGACGGCGGTCACCGCAATCGGTTCCGTTGTGGCATAATCGCTGACGAAACTACGCTCCGACGGGCTTTTCCGCTCGCCGGAGCGCTCTTTTCGAAAGCGGGGGTTTCTTCTCCGCTATTGACAATCCCCTTGTATCTATGATACAATTTTTAAGTATTCTTATCGGGCTCGGTAATGATTCTTAAAAAAATCGGAGAAAATTGCTATGGAAAATACTTCCCAAACGAAGAAATCGAACGCGAATAAAGTCGTAAAGATCGTCCTCAACGTCCTGTTGTGGATTTTTCTGATCTTTGCCTTCCTTATGATGGTTTTCGCTTTTGCGTCCGTGTCCAATGATTACGGAGTTCCGATCCTCGGAGACAAGGTCATTTTGAACGTCGTCTCCGATTCGATGAAGCCGACTTTCGAAAAAGGCGATATGCTCGCCGGTAAGACGCTCACTTTGGAGCAAAAGAAAGCGTTGGAAGAGGGCGAAATCATTACGTTCTTCGCCGATATCAACGGCGACGGCGTGAAGGAGATCAACACCCACCGCATCGTCAAAAAGACGGTCAACGGAGAGGACTGTTCCTTCCGCACGAAAGGCGACAATAAAGATATGTATCCCGTGAACGTCGATGACGACGGCTATTCCGTTAGGCCGGACGACATCATCTGCACTTGGAAAGAGGGCGACACGAAAGTTCACGGCATGGGTTCTTTCCTCGCCTTTATGCAAAGCCGCACGGGCTTCTTGTGTCTCGTCGTCATTCCGCTGATCCTCTTCTTCCTCTATGAGATCGTCCGCTTCTTCCTGACCCTCTCCAAGGTCAAAGGCAAGAAGACCGAGATCTCCCAAGAAGAAAAAGACGAGATCCGCCGTCAAGCGATCGAGGAGTACAAACGCTCCCTCACGCAAGACGAAAGCGAAGAAAGCAAAGACGAAAACGACAAGGCTTAATTCACGATCGACACGACAAACTTTTTCTCCGAAAAACGGCAGACTTTCGGAGCGTAAGCGCGGAGAAAGGCTCTCGCGCGCCTCGCTTTATGGCATCAAAGGATAGATATGGTTTATTTCGATAACTTCCGAAATTGGTTCTTGATGTTTATGAAACAAATGCTCGGCGGCATTTGGCAAGCCATTTCCAACCTCTTCCTCGGAATCGGACAAATATTTAATTTCGGCGTGTACGGCAGGCAACTTGCCGGGCAGCAATTCGGATGGGCGTGGGTCCTCGTTATCCTCGTCCTTTTGCTGACGCTCGCGATCTGGGGCGCGCTGATCTTCCTTATCGTCCTTGCCATCCGTAAGTACATTCGCTTCCGTCGCACCGCGGTCGGAAGAGAAGACCTTCTCGAAGAGATCGCGGAGCTCCACCGCGACGTCATCCGCTTGACTGCGGAAAAAGAGAAGATTATGAACCTCAAAGTCGCTTCCGCGGGGCTCAGCCGCGAAGAAATGCAAGCCGTCCTCGGCGTCTCGGACGAATTCCCGAAAGAAGGCGAGGAAGCGCAAGCGGAAGGCGCCGCCGGCGCGGTCGAAGAAGAAGGCAATCGCTTTGCGAGGCTCTCCGCGGTGGACGAAAAGTACGTCTACTACAACCCGCCCCATTATAACCGCGAAATGGATCTCGCCGCGCTTTGCGAAGACATCCGCAATTTCGCCTGCTATCACTCCCATCTCTATTACGAGATCAAGACGATCCGCTTAATGATCGCGGGGCTTTCCTGCACGAAGCTCATCGTCCTGCAAGGTATCTCCGGTACCGGTAAAACCTCTCTCCCCTATACGCTCGGAAAATATTTCCTGAACGACGCGACGATCGCTTCCGTCCAGCCTTCTTGGAGAGACCGAAGCGAACTTTTCGGCTACTTCAACGAATTTACCAAGAAGTTCAACGAAACCGAAGTCCTGAAAAGGATCTACGAATCTTCGTATAATGACGACGTCAATATCATCGTCCTCGACGAAATGAACATCGCGCGTATCGAATACTATTTCGCGGAGATGCTCTCCGTCCTCGAAATGCCGAACCCCGCCGAGTGGAAGATCGAGCTCGTTCCTTCCTCTTGGCCGGACGATCCGAAGAAACTCGTGGACGGCAAACTGACCATCCCGCAAAACGTCTGGTACATCGGCACCGCAAACAACGACGATTCGACTTTCGCCGTCTCCGATAAGGTCTACGACCGCGCCCTCGTCATCAACCTCGACAGCAAGGGTATGCCCTTCGACGCGCCTCCGACCGAAGCGAAGAACATCAGCTTCTCTTATATCGAAAGCCTTTATAAGAAAGCGGTCGAAGAGTATCCGATCCGCGAAGAATCGCTGAAAAAGATCGAAAAACTCGATCTCTACGTCATCGAGCGCTTCCGCGTCGCCTTCGGTAACCGTATTATGAAGCAAATGAAGATCTTCGTCCCCGTCTATATCGCTTGCGGCGGAACGGAGACCGACGGCATCGACTACGTCCTCGCGACGAAAGTTTTCCGCAAATTCGACGCTTTGAACCTCTCCTTGATCCGCGGCGAGATCCGTGGTTTGATCCTCCAACTCGACGCCCTTTTCGGCAAGGATCAAATGAAAGAGAGCATCGCCTATCTAAGGCGTTTGCAGAAGTCCTGATAAGGGGCGACCCCTATGAATCCGAAGAACGAAACCGCCAAATTCGGCGCGGCGGAAACCGATACGCGCGCCCCGTGGGTCCAAAACCTTCGTTATACGAAGTCCTTTTTGGCGAAACTCTGTTTGAGCGGAAAGGACGTCAAGGAGACCTATGCCGCCCTGTTCAACGCGCTCTCCTCTTTTGACGGCGTTACGGCGAAGACTTCTTTTTCCTGCGCGACCTTTTCTTACAAGCGCAAACCTCTCGCGAGGATCTCCCTTTCGGGAAAATCCCTGACGATCTATTTTGCGATCGACCCCGCGACGCACGCCGAGGGTCGCTATCGCCTTTCTCCTTCGAGCGCAGCCAAAAAGAACGCGCTTCTCCCCTCGAAATTCCGCATCAAGAGCCAAAAAGGTCTCGCTTTTGCGCTCCGCGTCATTAAAGAAGTCGCGGAAAGTTTCTCTTTGAAAGAAAAGGAGCATCCGCTCCCGCCCGTTACGGCGAAAAGCTTCCCCGCTTCTTCGATCCCCGTCCTTTTGTCGAGAGGATTGATCCGCCAGATCGGCGCAAAGAGGAACGTCATCACCGTCGAAAAAGAGAACCTGATCTACGTCGAAACCGAGAAAAAAGTCCCGGGAGAGACGATCGAAGAGCTCGAAAAAGGCGCAGGCGGCGCGGAAGGCGCGGAAAACGCGGAAAGCGAATCGGTCGAAGAAGGGACCGCGATCGTCGAAGGCGAAGCGCTTAACCCGATCTTTTTCGCGACCGAGCAAAACGCGCACGCGGACGATATTTTCGCCGACACCGCCGCGACCAACGTCGCCCTGACCGAGCGCCACGGAAAGTACGTCGAGATCTTAAACTCCTTTACTGGAGAAGGCGATATCCGTTTCGTCAGAAGATCGGTCATTCGCGCGATCGACGAACGCTGGGTAACCGCGATCGAAGATTGCCTGCTCGCGCTCGACGAAGTTACGCGCTCTCCTTCTCACTTCATCGAAGAGACCGAAGAGCTTTTGCCGATCGAACGCACGAAGAAAGTGACGACGCGCTCGATCAAACACCTTTGCCAACACACGGGGCTTATCTCCCGCATAGAAAAAGGCGTCGTGATCCCGTCCAAACTTCTGAACGTCTTCCGCGACGAATCCGTCATGACCTATGAAAACAAATTCGTGAACACCCTTCTTTTGCGCCTGTTCTCTTTCGTTACGGCGCGCTACGAAGAGGCTCTCGAATACGGCGCGAACCGCCACGCATGCGTCTTTTCCTTTACGGACAAGATCGAGTCGGACGAAGAAAAAGGCAAGATCTCTTTCGAGATCGAGCTTTCCACCCCGACCGAAGAAAGGGAAAAGACCCGCTTTTTCCAAAGCGATCTTTGGGCGCGCGTCAAAAAATTGAACGAAGTCATCACCGACTATCAATCGAGCGAGTTCTGCGCGCAGATGGGGAACGCGGTCATCAAACCGCCCGTCGTCCACACGAACCCGATCTTGAAAAACAAAAATCTTCGCCAATGCTTGGATCTTTGGGAGTTCTTGGAAGGCTATGACGACGAGGGCGTAACGACCAAAGAGCGCGACCTAGTGATCCAAGAGGAGCAAGCGGACCTCGTCCGCCGTTCGCTCGCGGAACAGTACGTCTTCTTCCGCCATTTCTCCGACACCGCGATCCGAAACGAGGACGAGCCGGAGCGCGTCGTCACGCAAAAAGCCTACGGCGCAGCCAAACGCGCGGAAGAGCAAGAAGAAGCCGCAGTCACCGAGATCGTCCGAGACGCCGAACCGGAAGAAAACGAGATCGCGTTTTACGTCTCCGTTGCGCTCGCCGCGGAAGAACTCGCGGAGAACGAGGCGAAAGAAGCGATCGAAGAGATCGAAAAAGAGCGCGAAGACCTTTTGGAAGAAGAATCGCCCGAAGAAGAAATCAAGTCGGCGGTGGATACCCTCCCCGTCGAATATCCGACGACCGAGCCGAAGGAAGAAGAAACGAGCGCGCCCGCGCCCGAATCCGCGCCCGAAGTCGCGGACGAGCAAGGGGAAGAAGCCGAATCGGACGAAGAGGACGAAGCGAACGAAGAAAAGATCCTTTTCGTCAAATCCTTCTCCGCGAAACTCGCTTCGGCGAGCGACTTTATCAAGGACGCGTACTGCCGCTTCGCGAACGCCCTTCTCTCCAAAGAAGGCGTTAAAGAGCGCAAAGCGTTCGACCATATCGACTTTTACAGGGGCAGAAAGACCATCGCGCGCGTCTCGCTCATCGGAAAGACGCTTCGCGTCTATTTCGCCCTCGACCCCGCTTCTCTCGACGGGAAGTACGGCGTCACCGACCGTTCGTCCGTTAAAAAATTCGAGCAGACGCCTTCCCTTCTCAAAGTCAAAGGACCGCGCAGCTTGAAGCGCGCTTTGGAGCTTTGCGACCTCGCGACCGAAGATCTCGAAGCCGCGAAAAAGCCCGTGACCGTCGCCTCGACCGATTTCAAGGAAATGACGACGGAAGAAGCGCTCGCCGCGGGAGAGATCCGCCGCCGCGTCTTCAAAGGGCAAGCTTCCGAAGAATTCCGCCCGAGAAAGAGAAAAGTCGTCCGCGAAAAGATCGATTGGTCGGAAGAAGTCGCGGAGTACAACAAAGAGCGCGAAAAGGCGAACAAAAAAGAAAAGGAAAAGACCGTCGTCCTCGACCTCGTCTCCCCCGCGGAATATCTCCGCGCCGTGGAAAAAGCCGAGGAAGAAGAGATTCAAAAGCAGATCGAAGAAGCGCCGGCGGTCGAAAAGCCCCATATCGCGGAAGGCGGCGCGGGCGACCCCTTGTTCCTGCGCGAAGAAGCCGAAATTTCCGAGCCCGTCGCCCTCGAAGAGCCGAAACAACCCGAAGCGGAAGAAATCAAGCCCGCTCCGAAACCCGTTCCGGTCGGCGGCGACAAGCTGAACCCCAAGCCCATCACGATGGAAGAACTCGAAGGGAATTCCCGCGGCGCGAACCGACGTAATCAACGCTCGAACGCCGCGAGCGAGCAAACGAGAAAAGGATTTTTCTCCCGTTTGTTCGGAAGGAAGAATAAGAGATGAAGAATGGAAAGATCGCAAAGGCATTGAAGCTCGGATTGAAGATCCTGTTCGGGATCTTCGTCTTCGCGTTTCTCGCCCTTTTCGTCGCCTCGAAGGTAACGACCTCTCCGATCTTCCTCTTTAATAAAACGACGATGTGGGTCATGACCCAAAGCATGGATCCGACGATTCCCCCGCGAACGTACATCCTCGTGGAAAAAGCCACGGCGGACGACGTAAACGTCGGCGACGTCATCGTCTTTCGCTCGACCGACCCGAGGATCAAGGGAAGTTTCAACACCCACCGCATCATCGCGAAATCGGGCAACACGATCGTCACCAAAGGCGACAACAACGACCAAGACGACGGGATCTATTCGGCAAAGCCCGAGGACGTCGTCGGACGCTACGTCAAGAAGATCGGTTTTCTGACCTTCCTCGGAAGGATCGCCATGACGCCGATCGGGTTCGCGGTCCTGTTGATCCTGTTTATCATAACGATGAGTTTTTCGGTCTTCCCGGACGTCAAAGAGGCGATCGCGGCGAAGACGGAGGACGACGAGAAAAAAAAGAGCGACGAGATCCGTCGCCTGATTGAAGAAGAAGTGCAGCGCCTGAAAGAAAGCGGCGCGGGGCTTGAAGACCTGCCGCAGACAGACGAAAAATCGGAAAAAGGAGGAGAATGACGGTATGGATAAATTCAAAGCGCACAGAGTCGATATCGCGTTCGTTATCCTGATCCTGATCACGATCGCGGCGTTCGTCAACGTCATCGTTCTTACGATGCAGTATTACACCGGATCGAGCGAACAAGCGGTCTCGACCGCCGAAACCTACGCGCTCGACGTTCGCGAAAAATTCGCGAGTAAAATGGATTACATACGCGAAAAGACCCAAGCCGTCGCGCTCGTCGCGGGGAGTATGACCTCGGATTTCGATCTGCAATCCTTCCTGCGCGGCGTCCTTCACTCCACCGGCGACGAGGACGAGATCTCCGCGGTCGCCTATTTCCGAAACGAAAAAGAGTACGATCATAACGGGCTCTCCGTCGACCCCGAAGAAGAAAGCGTCTACGTCCTCGATATGGCGCGAAACGGAAAAGTCGCGACGTACGGAATGCTGTACGACCGAGCCGGCGTCAAACCGAGAGTCGCTTGCTATTGCCCGACTCCGAACGGGATCTTGACGGACGGCGTCGTCCTTTATTTCTCGCAAGACGTCGTCCTCTCCTTCGCGAAAGATATCGATATGAAAAAAGCGGAGTACTCCGACCTCAGCGTTATTTGTTGCGCAAACAACGCGAGCGACGCGCAGATCCTTTCGATCTTATACGACAAAAAGGGCAACGTCCAGTTAAATAACTCCTTCTTCACCTACCTCAGCGAACAATCCAACGACACGAAGCCCGAGACGCTCGTCCGCGAGGCGCTCGAATCGGGAGAAAACAAGACGCTTTCCGTCATCTTGCACGGCGAACGTTACGTCGTCGTCATCGGGCGCGCGTCGGAGAAGGACGAAGGGCTTTTCGTCGCGAGCGTGTTCAATGAAAAGACCGTCTACGCCAACGGCTTTACCCTCGTCGAAACATGTATCGTGACGATGGTCATTTTGCTCCTCGTCGTCGTTATGTTCTCGATCTATTACGTCATCTCTCGTCGCCGCATCTATCAAAAGATCGAGAAGATCGACACGGTCAACACGCTGCTCCAATGCCCCACGCTTTTGAAATTCGAGCGTGACGCGAAAGACATTCTTTCCATGCATAGATACACGTCGTTCGCCGTCGTCGTCTCTCACTTGCAGCATTTCAGTTACATCAGCGAAAGATTCGGCGACGCCGCCACGACCGCGATCCTGCGCCATATCCGCAGCATCTTCGCGCGAGCGATGATGGAAGGCGAAGTCTTCGGCTACGTCGACGACGGAGAATTCGTCCTTCTCCTGCATTACGGCGAAGACGCCAGCCTCGAAAACCGCTTGGTCAGTTTGTTCGAAGCCGCGAGAAGGCATTACGTCGGCGACGAACTCCCCGACGATTACGATATGAAGATGCTCTTCGGCGTCTATAAAATCGGAAAGGACAGAAGCACTTCCGTTACGAAGATGGTGGAAAAGGCGATGGAAGTTTCCGACATGCCTTCGCGCACCGACATCAATCGCATCGTCAACTATTACGACGAGACCAAGCGCTCCGACTATATGGTCAAAGCGGAAATCGAAAACCGAATGGAACCCGCGCTCGAACAGGGCGAATTCCGCGTCTTCTATCAACCGAAATACAACTTGGAAAACGACCGCATCGACGGATCGGAAATCCTCGTCCGTTGGTATAACCCCGAGACGCAGAGCTACCGCTCCCCCGCCGAATTCCTGCCGGTCTTCGAAGAAAACGGCTTTATCTCCAAGCTCGACAGACAAATCTATTACACCGCTTGCGAAAACGTCGCGAAATGGATCTCGGAGGGCAGAAAGATCTATCCGTTCTCCGTCAACATCTCCCGCGTTACGGCGATCCAGTCCGACTTCCTCGCCTACTATATCAAGGTCAAGAAGCATTTCAATATCGCGGACGGATTCATCACCCTCGAATTTACCGAGAGCTTCGCCTACGAAAACTACGAGTATTTGTCCGAGGTCGCGCGCCAACTGCGCCAAAACGGGTTCTTATGCTCGATCGACGATTTCGGAACGGGTTATTCGACGTACAACGTCTTAAAGCTCCTCGATATGGACGAGATCAAATTCGATAAATTCTTCCTCGACAAGGGTAATTCGGAAGAGACCGACCGCATTATTCTGCAAAGCGTTATCGACGTCGGAAAGAAGATGGGAATGAAGACGACGCAGGAAGGCGTGGAGACATTGGAAGATCTGAGACGTCTGCGCGAAATGGGATGCAAAGTCATTCAGGGCTACTTCTTCGCGAAGCCGATGAGCAGCAGCGATTACAACGAATTCGTGGAAGCGTTCGCGCGAGAGAACCCCGTCCTCGCCGCGGAAAGAGCCGCGAAGGACAAAAAATAAAACGAAAACACCCAAACGAAAAAGCCGCGAAGTCCACCTTCGCGGCTTTTGTTTTCAGCGATTTATTTATTCTTGGATTTCTTTATTCTTCGTAAAACGAACAACCGGATTTTCCGGACTTCTTCCTTTCGTACAAGACGCCGTCCGCTTTTTCAATGAGGATTTTATCGATCATACTTCCGAAGGCGACGGACGCGCTGTACGTCCCCGCGACTTCGTCGTATATGACGGAGAATTCCCTGACGGCTTACAGCGTGACCGTAACGATCGGAAACACGACGGTCACCCTGTCTTCTTCCCACCTTTCGGACCGATATGCGATCTTCCG
>JAIKVL010000027.1 GCA_024685775.1 Clostridia bacterium
TATGATATTCACCTGTATACGACCACCCGCTTGCACTTATATATGTACCATGTCCATTACGTTCGTCATTACTCCAATCTCCGATGTATTTATCGCCGTCCGCCCATACACGAGTCCCTTGACCACAAAATTTATCATAACGAAAACCACCTTGATAATAACCTCCATCCTCAAAGATATATTTCCCCTGTCCATGCATTTCATCGTTACGATATTCACCTGTATACGACCACCCGCTTGCACTTATATATGTACCATGTCCATGCATTCTATTATTATACCATTCTCCATCATAGGAAGTCCCGTTATTCCAAACAAGCCTCCCTCTGCCGCATCTATTTTCGCTACTATCTACATCTCCAACATAATAGCCATCGGTATAATCAATACGCATAATCCAATCTCCTTGTGACTTTATAATAAATTATATAATACCTTTGTTTCCCATCGGTCAAATGTTTTATCAAAAAACCAGTCAAAAGAACCTAAAATATCTTAAAATATAAAAAAGATGATCTATAAAAAAACTTATAGATCATCAAACTTGGTACCCCGTAAGGGGTTCGAACCCTTGATACCGGCGTGAGAGGCCAGCGTCCTAGACCACTAGACTAACGAGGCATATCAAAATAACATTATTACTATATCAAAACCGCCCGCCTTTTGCAAGCGTTTTTATCAAATCGTTTTTATTTTTTCGAAGCCTTTTTGCGCGCGCGGACTTCTTCGAGGTCGTCACGCGCGTCTTCCGCGCCGTGGACTCCCACTTCTTCCGCGAGTTTAACGTACTTTTCCGCTTCCTCGAAATCCTGCGGCGCGCCCTCGCCGTAGGTGTATGCGTGCGCGAGGACGATCGACGCTTCGGGCATCGAGCATTCTTCGAGCGCGAGTTTCAACCAGCCGACCGCCTTCTCGTAATCTTCCTTTACTCGGACGACGAGGATGGTCAAATACGCGGCGAAAAACAGACACTTTCCGAGATTCCTTCCGATCCCGTCGCGGACGGATTCATAATCTTTTCCGCTTTGCGCGTCGTCCATATCCGAACAAAGCGAATAATTCTTCGCCGATTCCGCGGCTTTTTTGAAATAGGAAAGAGAAAGCCTGCTGTTTTTTCCGTTCGCGGCGTGTCCGCCCAGAATAAAGCAAGCGGTCGGATTCCCCTTTTCCGCGGCGAGTTGCAAGAGTTCGTCTGACTTCTTCTCGTCTCGCGCGACGCCCTCTCCGATCGCATACATTTTGGAAAGGTAGACGAGCGCTTCCGTCTTGCCTCCCTCCGCGGCTCTTTCATATAAGGAAAGCGCTTCCGCGTGATCGATCCCGACGCCGATCCCGAAATGATAACACACGGCAAGATCGTATAAAGCGCGCGGATGCCCGCTTTTCGCAGCCTCGAGATACAATAAAAACATTTCGTGCTTGACTTCGGTTTCGTCGGTCTCAACGCCTTTTTTGACCTTTTTTACGAAACTTAAAAAACGCATTCCCGCGCGATTGCAAAGATCGACGGCTTCTTCGAGTGAAACGAGGTTATTATCCATAGAAACAGAATATCATTTTCGAGAGAATTTGTCAACGCAAGTAAAAAACGCTCCGCGATCGCGGAGCGTTTTACTTAAACTGCGTCTGAAATTACTTTTGCGCCTCTTCGACCGCAACGGCAAGCGCGACGGACGCGCCGACCATCGGGTTGTTACCCATACCGATGAGACCCATCATTTCGACGTGAGCCGGAACGGAAGACGAACCCGCGAATTGCGCGTCGCTATGCATTCTGCCCATCGTGTCGGTCATACCGTAGCTCGCGGGACCCGCAGCCATGTTATCCGGGTGAAGCGTTCTGCCCGTGCCACCGCCGGACGCAACGGAGAAGTACTTCTTGCCGTTATCGACGCACCATTTCTTGTAGGTGCCCGCGACGGGATGTTGGAAACGGGTCGGGTTCGTGCTGTTTCCGGTGATGGAAACGTCGACGCCCTCGTGACGCATGATCGCGACGCCTTCGCTGACGTCGTCCGCGCCGTAGCAGCGAACTTTGCTTCTTTCGCCGTCGCTGTACGCGGTTTCTTTAACGATCTTCAATTCACCGGTGTAGTAATCGTACTTGGTTTGAACGTAGGTGAAACCGTTAATACGGCTGATGATGAACGCCGCGTCCTTTCCGAGACCGTTCAAAATAACGCGGAGGGGGTTCTTACGAACTTTATTCGCCGTCCTTGCGATACCGATCGCGCCTTCCGCCGCGGCGAAAGATTCGTGACCCGCGAGGAACGCGAAGCAAGCGGTTTCTTCTCTGAGAAGCATCGCAGCGAGGTTGCCGTGTCCGAGACCGACTTGGCGTTGATCCGCGACGGAACCCGGGATGCAGAAAGATTGCAGACCGATACCGATATCCTCGGCGGCGTCCGCAGCTTTCTTCGTTCCCTTTTTGAGAGCGATCGCGCAACCGACGGTGTACGCCCAAACGGCGTTTTCGAAAGCGATGGGTTGGACGCCCTTAACGATCGCTTCGACGTTTACGCCCGCTTTGTCGCAGATCGCTTTCGCCTCTTCCAAAGAAGCGATGCCGTACTCGGCGAGTTTCGCGGTGATTTTTTCGATTCTTCTTTCGTAACCTTCAAAAGTGATAGCCATGGTTTCGCCCTCCTTATTGCTTGCGCGGATTGATGAAGGTAACGCCTTCATTGAATCTGCCGTAATTACCAGTGCACTTTTTGAGCGCTTCGTCCGCGCTGACGCCTTTCGCGATAAGATCCATCATAACGCCGAGCTTAACGAATTCGTAACCGATGACTTCGTTGTTCTTATCGAGCGCAAGGCGGGTAACGTAACCTTCCGCCATTTCGAGGTAACGAACGCCCTTCGCTTCGGTGGAGTACATCGTCCCGATCTGCGAACGGAGACCCTTGCCGAGGTCTTCGAGACCCGCGCCGATCACGAGGCCGCCTTCGGAGAAAGCGGATTGCGTCCTGCCGTAAACGATTTGAAGGAAGAGTTCCCTCATCGCGGTGTTGATCGCGTCGCAAACGAGGTCGGTATTCAAGGCTTCCAAAATGGTCTTGCCGGGAAGGATCTCGGCGGCCATCGCGGCGGAGTGCGTCATACCCGAGCAACCGATGGTTTCCACAAGCGCCTCACGGATTACGCCGTCCTTCACGTTGAGCGTGAGTTTGCAAGCGCCCTGTTGCGGAGCGCACCAACCGACGCCGTGCGTAAGACCGTTAACGTCCTTAATTTCTTTGGATTGCACCCATTTCCCTTCTTCGGGGATCGGGGCGGGACCGTGGTTCGGACCCTTTTTTACGCAAACCATTTCTTCAACTTCGCGAGAATATTGCATTAAAGTTTCCTCCCTAAAAAATTTTTTACTTCACTAAGTATAGCATACGCGTAGAAAAACTGCCTAACGATTTTTCGAAAAACGGAAAAAAACCTTATGAAAGCATAGCGGCAAATTAAAAAAGGCTTCCCGACTTGCTTCGAGTGCTACTTGCGCTCCAAGAAACCGATAGAAGCCTTTTTATAACGAACCGGGGTTCGTTTAGCCCGCGTTGCCGTTTTACGGCCGTACTAAACCCGCCATGAGCAGGTTGGGTATAAACTATCCGACGCTTCTGCCTTCCTCCGATTTTATGAGGCCTGACATCCGACGCCGCGTTTCGTTTTCCCTATAATAAATTGAGGTTGTGACAGAACCGCTAATCGCACAACGCAGGTTGTTTGTTACCTATGTTATAGCATAACCGAACTTGAAATACAAGAGTTATTAAGACTTTTTAATTGATGAGAGGCTTTCCATAAGCCGTCTTTATGGAAAAATCGACTCAAAAACAGGGCTATTCTTCGGAATTATCCGATAGTTCCGAGCCTTCTTCCTCTTCTTTGTCCTCTTCGCCGTAATAGCTTTCCAAGTAGAAAGGAATATTCTTTTTGGTTCCGAGATGCATTTTCCTAAGCAAATAATGGAACAAGAAGTTCATCGCCGTGCAGAACAAAACGGAAATACAGATGATCCCGAACGCCGTCCCGTCGATCGCTTTGACTTCAAACGAAACGTAATGCAACCCTACGACGTTTAAGCCGTAAACCGCAAACGCCGCGATCAGAAACGCGATAAAGGACCCGACGATGACCGCCGAACGGAACTTATTCAAAGGCAAGGAATTAAAGATGAGTTCCACGAATCCGCAAGAGACGAGCGTCAGCGCGCCTATCGTCGAGCGCATATCCGCAGGCACGGAAAACACGCCGCATAATAGGAAATAAGACGCGAGTACCGAAAACAACAGCGAGACGGTCGCGGGATACGTTCGTTTCAGGACGTTCGGAATGAAATTTCCGTCCGAAACCTTCGTGCTTCTTTGCATCGCAAGGAAAAGCGCGGGAATACCGAGGACGAACGCTTCGATCATAAGCATTTGCGAGGTCGAGAACGGATACAGTCTTCCGAGACAAAGGAAGATCGCGGTCATCAGCATCGTAAACAAGTTCTTCATAATATAGAGCGATGCGACCTGCTCGATATTGCTGACCACGCGCCTGCCTTCCGCGACGACCGCGGGAAGCGAGCTGAACTTGCTGTCCACGAGGACGATCCCCGCCACGCTTCGCGCGACTTCGTTCGCGCTGCCGAAAGAGATGGAACAATCGCTGCTTTTCAGAGCATGGACGTCGTTTACGCCGTCGCCGACCATACCGACCGTCTTTCCCCTCCTGCGAAGTTCGTTGACGATCAGGCATTTTTGCTCGGGGGAAACCCTGCCGAAGATCGCGTAATCGTTTACGGCGGCTTTGAGTTCATCGTCCGAAAGAGTCGAACAATTTACGAATTTATCGCTGTCCACGACGCCGGCTTTGGTCGCGATGCGGGAAACGGTCAAGGGGTCGTCGCCCGAAATGACCATGATTCGAACGTCGTTCTCGCGGAACCATTTCAGCGTGCAAGGCGCGTCGTCACGGATCTCGTCCTCGATCGCAAGCGCGAGGATCGGCGTGCAAAGCTCGGGTTTCGCAAACAAAAGATCGCCGTCCAATCTCGAAAGAACGACCACCCTCTTCCCTTCGCTCGCGCATTTTTCCGAATAGGCTTTGAGATCACCCGTAAAAGGCGAGACGTATTCGGGAGCGCCGAGGACGTACTTCGAACCGTCTTTGAAGGTAACGCCGCCGTACTTCCTGCCCGAATAGAAAGGAAGCGCGAAAGAAGCGGCTTCGGGATCGCCGTCGCCGTAGAGTTTTCGAAGAGCGTTCGCCGTCGCGTTCATATCCTTCGTCCCCGCAAGGAGATCGGAAAGGATCTTTTCATGATCGACGGAAGTATCGAGAACTTTTTGATCCACGACGCGCATCGCACCCGTCGTAATCGTGCCGGTCTTATCCAGAAGAAGAGTATCCACCAAAGCGAGCATTTCGACGCCGTACATATCCTGAACGAGGGTATTTTTCTGAGAAAGTTTCAAAACGGACGCCGCGAGCGCGCAACTCGTCAGGAAGAACATACCGACGGGAAGCATCGCGAGCGCGGACGCCGCCGTGTACTTCAAAGCGACGTGCAAGCTGCTCCCCGCGACGTAAAAATTCACGAGGAACGACCCGATCGCAAGCGGAACGAGGATAAAGCTGATGATCTTGATCAAAAAATCAAGGGAATAAAAGATCCTGCTTTTGGGTTTGGCAAGGCGACGCACGACTTTTCCGATGCGCTGAATGTTGCTGTGCATTCCGACTTTATCCGCCTGCACGACCGCTTCGCCGACGAGAACGTGACTTCCCGAAAGGACGTAATCACCGACGCCTTTTTTGACGATATTGCCCTCGCCCGTCAAAATGGATTCGTCCAGATCCAACGAACCTTCGCGGATCACGCCGTCCACGGGAACTTTCGATCCCGCGCGCATCACGACGAGGTCGTCCAAAACGATCTCGCGGACGGGGATCTCGCGGCGTTTTCCGTCTCGAATGACCGCAAAATCGCTGTCTACTTCGAACGAAAGGCGCTTGATCGCGTTTTTGGCTTTCACGCCCTGAATGATGCCGACCGCGATATTAAAAAAGATGATTGTCGAAGAAAAGGTGTCGCTGTATTCGCCGATGCAAAACAGCATAATGACGATCAAAATCGTAAAAACGTTGCAAAATTGAAAAACGTTTTCCGCAATTATCTTAAAGATGGATTTGGAAGGATCGATGATCCTTGCGTTCGTGTTCCGCTCTCGTTCCCGCTGTTTGATCTGCGAAAACCCAAGCCCCATTTCAAGCTTCGGCGAAAACCGAACCGTATGTTTTTTCTTTTTTACAGTCATATCAGTTGATCTTAACGCTCAAATGACGTTCCATATCGAATTCGCTCCACGGAAACGCGGTGTCGTCCGGGAAAGCGCGGAAGACCATAACGTCCTTTTTCGTGGGATGCGGGAACCGAATCTCCGCGCTCCAAAGCGCGAGATGATCGGCTTTGACGAGTTTGTCGCCCGCATATTTGACGTCGCCCACGATCGGGCAACCGATATGCGCGGTTTGGACGCGGATCTGGTGGCTTCGACCCGTGTAAAGATAGATCTCCGCCAAACACAAAGAATTTTTCTTTTCGACGATTTTATAGTCGAGGACAGCCCTCTTCGCCCCTTTTACCGCCATCGGAGCGACGGTCACGACGTTTCGCACTTCGTCTTTCAAAAGATAATTATCCAATCTCCCGTTTTTATCTTTCGGGACGGAAGAAAGGACGGCGAAGTATTTTTTATCGAACGCGCCGCTGACGATGCTTTCGGACAAACGCGCCGCGGCTTTGCTCGTCTTCGCGAAGACCATAACGCCGCCCGTCGGGCGATCGAGCCTATGAACGAGCCCGAGAAAGACGTTTCCGGGCTTCTCCGCGGTTTCCTTGATATACTCTTTGAGAAGAGTCAACATATCGGGATCCTTGCTCGCGTCCTCTTGGGAAGGGACGTTAAAAGGTTTCACCGCGACGATGACGTGATTATCTTCGTAAATAATGGGAATATCCTTATACGTTACGCTCATTTTTCACCTTTTCCTTTGTTAAAAAGCGCGACCCCCGTGCAACCGCAAGGAAGAAACAGTCCGTCGTCCTGCGGGAGCGCAAGTTCGTACGCTTCGATCTCAAACGCGCCTTTGTTTTTCAAAGCAAGCGTCAATATATTTCCGATAACGGTCGGTTGAAGCCCCGTCGTGTAAGAATTGATCAGGAAAAACAAGGGCTTATCCGATAAAACTTCCGCCACGCGCAAGACGAGAGGAAACAGGCTTTCTTCGAGCTTCCAAACCTCGCCGTTCGGACCTCTTCCAAAGGAAGGCGGATCCATAATGACAGCGTCGTAGCGATTCCCGCGACGGATCTCGCGGTTCACGAATTTCAAGCAATCGTCCACGATATAGCGGATCGGTCTATCCTTCAAACCCGAAGAATACGCATTCTCTTTCGCGCGATCCACCATTGCGGGCGCGGCGTCCACGTGCGTTACCGCGGCGCCCGCGCTTGCGGCGGCGATCGTCGCCCCGCCCGTGTAGGCGAACAGGTTCAAAACTTTGATCTCGCGCTTCTCGGCGGAGATCCACCCTCTGATCCTGTCCCAATTCGCGGCTTGCTCGGGGAAAAGCCCCGTATGCTTGAAGTTTTTCGATAATTTCAGATGGAAGACGAGATCGCGCCAAGTAACCGCAAACTCTTCTTTGAAGGGTTTGAGGATCACCCACTTTTCTTCCTTCTTTCCCGCGTCGAGCCTGTAATAGGCGTTCAACTTATCAAAGGAAAATAGGTCGAAAGGCGCGTCCCAAATCGCCTGCGGATCGGGGCGAAGAAGATAGACTTTGCCCCACCGTTCCAGCTTATAACCGCCGCCCGAAGCGACGATCTCGTAATCTTTCCAATCGCAAGCTACTTGCGGCATACCGATAAGCGGACGTTCTTTCCGCCGAGGTCGAATTCTTTTTCGTAACCGGAAAGCGACCCGAAAGTCACTTCATCCGCGAGGACGTCGTCCTTGACGGCGAATTCGGCGAGGATCTCTTTAAAAGCGTCTTCCGCGACGATCCCGAGGACGATATGATCGGTCACGTCGAAGCCCGCTTCTTTACGCATCGTCTGCACTTTGGAGACGATCTCACGCGCGTAGCCTTCGTCAATGAGTTCTTTCGTAAGAGCCGTGTCGAGTGCGACGGTGATCTTTCCGTCCGATTCCGCGCTGAACCCTTCTCCGCTCTTCGTCGTGATCAAAAGATCGGTTTCGGAGAAAGCGACGGGCTTTCCGCCGAGTTCGGTCTCAAAGACTCCCCCGTCCTTGACCGCGGCGACGATCGCCTTTCCGTCCGCGATTTGGAGGAAAGAACGGATCTGACCGAGGAGAGGACCGTACTTCGGACCGAGCGTTTTGAGTTGGGGCTTGATCTCGTAGGTAATAAAGGATTGATCTTCGGACGCGATCTTAACCGTCTTGACGTTCAATTCTTCGGCGGCGATATCGAGCATACCGGGAAGAGAGAACGCGACGTCCGTCTTAACGTACATAGAGGAAAGCGGCTGGCGGTTTTTGAGGTTCGCCTTGTTTCTCGCGGCGCGACCGAGGAAGACGACGCTTTCGACCGCGGTCATCTCCTTTTCGAGTTCTTTATCGACGTATTTCTCGTCCGCGACGGGGAACGCCGTCAAATGCACGCTGATCGGCGCGTTCTTATCATTATTGACGACGAGGTTACGATACACGCTCTCCGCCATAAAGGGGACGAACGGCGCGATCAATTTGCTCATCGTCACGAGGACGTGATAGAGCGTCGTGTACGCAGCCGCCTTGTCGGGGGTCATTTCACTGCCCCAATATCTTTCGCGACCGCGGCGAACGTACCAGTTCGAGAGCTCGTCCGTAAAGTCCGCGATCATACGCGCGCTTTCGGTGATCTTATAGTTTTCGAGGTTCTCGTCCACCGCTTTGATCAACGTGTTCAGGCGGCTGAGGACCCATTTATCCATCAAGCTCAGCGAGCAATCTTCCAAGCGATAGTTCTCGGGCTTGTAATCGTCGATCCCCGCATAGAGCGCAAAGAACGCGTAAGTATTCCAGAACGTTCCCATAAATTTCCTTTGCGCTTCGGAAACCGCTTCCGAATAGAAACGGGAAGGAAGCCACGGAGAACTTCCGGTGTAGAAATACCAACGAACGGCGTCCGCGCCCTGTTTGTCGAGGACGCTCCACGGATCGACTACGTTACCTTTATGCTTGCTCATCTTCAATCCGTCTTTATCGCAAACGTGTCCGAGGACGATGCAGTTTTTGAACGGCGCTTTATCGAAAAGCAAAGTCGAGATCGCCATTAACGTGTAGAACCAGCCGCGCGTCTGATCCACCGCTTCGCTGATAAAGTCCGCGGGGAAATGCTTCTCGAAGGCTTCTTTATTCTCAAACGGATAGTGAAGTTGCGCGAAAGGCATCGAACCGGAATCGAACCAGCAATCCATCACTTCGGGCGTCCTCTTCATTTCGCCGCCGCATTCGCATTTGAAGGTAATGCGATCGATATACGGGCGATGAAGCTCGGAAGGAAGCATCCCGGAAAGCTTTTTGAGCTCTTCTTTGCTTCCGACGACGTGCGTCTTTCCGCACTCGGAGCAGACCCAAACGGGAAGCGGCGTTCCCCAATATCTTTCGCGGGAGACGCCCCAGTCGATGACGTTTTCGAGGAAGTTTCCGAATCTGCCCGAACCGATCGTCGGGGGGATCCAGTTCACCTGTTCGTTATTTTTCAAAAGATTGTCGCGCACGGCGGTCATTTTAATGAAATAAGAACTGCGCGCGTAATAAAGAAGCGGCGTGTCGCAACGCCAGCAGAAGGGATAGCTGTGCGTGTGAAGATGCTTTTTGAACAAAAGCCCCTTTTCCGCAAGTTTTTCGATGATATATTTATCGCCGTCCTTCGCGAAAACGCCGACGAGGTCGGTCACCTCTTTTACGAAGCGGCCGCGATCGTCCACGAGTTGAACGAAAGGTAAACCGTACTTCCTTCCGACCTTCGCGTCGTCTTCACCGAACGCGGGCGCGATATGGACGATACCCGTGCCTTCGGTCAAGGTAACGTAGGGATCGTTCGTGACGTAATACGCTTTCGCGGCTTCTTTCGTCCCTTTGATATAATCGAACAAGGGTTCGTACTTCGCATGCTCGTAATAGGAACCTTTTTCGACGGAAAGGATCTCCGCGCCTTCTCCGATGACGGAAGAAACGAGAGCGGAAGCCAAAATGTAGATCTCATCGCCGACTTTGACGCGGGCGTAATCCTCCGCCGCATTCATACAAAGAGCGACGTTGGAAGGAAGGGTCCAAGGCGTCGTCGTCCAAGCGAGGAAATAGGTATTCTCTTCCCCGACCACCTTAAATTTGGCGGTAACGGTCATATCCTCGACGTCTTTATACCCCTGCGCGACTTCGTGAGAAGAAAGCGCCGTCCCGCAGCGCGGGCAATACGGGACGATCTTGTGACCTTTATACAAAAGCCCCTTATCGTTGATCTGCTTGACCGCCCACCAAACGGATTCGATATAGTTGTCGTCATAGGTAACGTAGGGATTATTCATATCCGCCCAATACCCGACGCGATCGGACATCTTTTCCCATTCGCCCTTATACTTCCAAACGCTTTCTTTGCATTTCTTGACGAAGGGCTCGATGCCGTACTTTTCGATATCCTGTTTTCCGTCCATTCCGAGCGATTTCTCGACTTCGAGCTCGACGGGAAGCCCGTGCGTGTCCCAACCCGCCTTACGCTCGACGTGATAACCTTTCATCGTGCGATAGCGCGGAATGATATCCTTAATAACGCGGGTCAAAATATGACCGATATGCGGTTTTCCGTTCGCGGTCGGAGGACCGTCGTAAAAGGTGTACTCTTCGTTGCCCTTGTTTTGGTCAACGCTTTTTTCGAAAATTCCGTTCTCCTTCCAAAAATCGGAGATCTCTTTTTCTCTTCCGCAAAAATCCAAACTTGTGTCGACTTTATTAAACATATATTCCTCTTTTCGGGCGCGTCGCGCCGCGTTTTTCTTCTTGGTTCGTTACTTCGTCCTGATCAATATCTTATTGACCTTACCGCCGTCTCCGACGGGGATTCGGCTGATTTCGAATCCGTTGAACGTCGAGACGAGATCGATGAGTTTGGTAAAGCCGTAATTCCTCGTGTCGAAATCGGGCATTCTCTTGGAAAGATTGTTTCCGACGTCCGCGAGATACGCCCATCCGTCCTCGTTGCCGATGCTGTTGACGATATCTTTCACGACGGCGCGGACTTTTTTCAGCGGCGCGACGGACGGCTCTTCGGCTTTATCCGACGCCTTTTTCGCTTTCTTCGCCGCGTCTTCTTTCTCTTCCTGCTTTTCTTCGGATTTTTCTTCCGCGCTTCTCAAAACTTCAAGATAAATGAACTTCTCGCAAGCCTTGATAAAGGGCTGCGGCGTCTTTTTCTCGCCCATTCCGAGGACAAGCATTCCCGCTTCGCGAAGACGCATCGCAAGGCGGGTGAAATCGCTGTCCGAAGTGACTAAGCAAAACCCGTTCACCTTTCCGGAATACAAAATATCCATCGCGTCGATGATCATCGCGCTGTCGGAAGAATTCTTCCCGGAAGTGTAGCTGTATTGTTGAATGGGGGTAAAAGAGTACGTTAAAAGGGAATCTTTCCACTTGGATAATTGCGGTTTCGTCCAATCGCCGTACACGCGTTTGTAGGTCGGGATGCCGTAATTCGTTACTTCGTCCAACAGATCCTGCGCGTATTTCTCGGAAACGTTCTCCGCGTCAACCAAAACTGCGATTTTACTGTCTCGATCCATTTTAATCTCCGTATAGCGGGCAAAAGCCGCTTCTTCTTCAAAAGGTACCGTGCAACTTTTTTTGACAGACGCCACCGAAGCGGACGCGAAACGCAGGCGGCTACTCCGAAGCTACCTCATGGCACAGTGTGAAAACCGCTTAGTGCTGCTACCGTCAGGTCCTGACACGGTTCACGGATCACACTTGCATAAGACACCGGTATCAACGCTCCTTACGCCGCTCAGCCTTCCATGGCGAAAGCCGAGAAAAGTATTCTGCCCCACTATAGCGGATTGTGGGTATAGGGCACCGCTGGCTCCCCGCATAGCACGGTAAAATTATTATAACACGCGAAAATAGGTTTAACAAGTAAATTTACAATCATTTATTTATAAATAAACCTTTGCGAGATCCCTTTCGCCGGGATTCGTCATAATTCGCCCTTTTCGAAAGTAAACTATCGTATGGATAGATGGAACGGATATGAAAAATACAAATACGACGACACGACCGTCTTCGGAACGATCACGTCTTCGGATTAACCCGAACACTCCGTGGAAGACGCCAGGACGAAAAAGCGCGACCCGCTTTCCGACGAACGCGCAAACGAAAAAACGAGGAAAAAGCGGAAAAGAGCCAACGGAAACAGAACGGGATTTCTCCTCGTCATATCTATAACGATCCTTTGCTTTTGCCTGACCGTCGTGGCGGCGGATCTCTTTTCGGGGAAAGCTTCCCTTTCGACCTACGCGAATCTCCTTCTCGGGAGAAAAGATAAAGCGAATTACACCGTCTATTATCTCGTCTGCGCGACCCGAGACGCGGATATGGGCGTCGCTTATAAAAACGCGGCGGCGATCCGAAAGGAAGGGGGCGCGGGCTACGTCCTGAAATCCGGGGAAGATTACTACGTCGTTTTGAACGCATACGAAAAAAAGGAAGACGCGGAAAAGATCCGAGACAAACAAGGAAATTACGGGATCTTAGAATTAAAACTCCCGGCGTTTGATCTCGAAAAAGCGAAAGGATTAAAAGGCGCGACGCTCAGCGAAACGCTTTATGAAAAAGTCTTTCGAACGCTGTACGAGACGGCAAACGCCTACCAAAGAGGCGTCTATTCCGCGGACGACGTAAAAAAACAACTGAATCCGATCAAAGAGGAAGTCGCCGCATGCGAAGAAGCCTTCGAACGCTCGGCAGGCGATCTTGCGTCGACCGTCGTTCTCGATTATAAAGTCTTACTCCGAACGATGAAAAGTTCGCTTGAAAATATCCTGTCGAGCGAAAGCGATCCCCTCTCCCTTCTCCGCTATTACGCAGTCTCAGTCTTACACAGTCAAGCGCTGTTTCGGGAAAAGTATTTTGCCTGAGAGGTTCAAAAGAAAAATATGGGTTGAAACTTTTTCGCAAATATGATACAGTTAGAATATCAAAAATACGAGGTGCGCTATGGATAAGTGGGATGATCGTTTTATGGATCTTGCGGAAAAAGTCGCGACTTGGAGCAGTTGCTTCCAAGAAAATCGGCAAGTCGGCGCCGTCATAACGCGCGATAAAAGAATCGTTACGACCGGTTACAACGGCGCGGGTTCCGGCATAAAAAGCTGCAAAGAAAAAGGCGAATGCCTTCGCCGCAAACTCAATATTCCGAGCGGAACGAGGCAGGAAATTTGCTACGCCGTCCACGCCGAACAGAACGCGATCATTCAAGCGGCGAAGCTCGGAGTCAGCGTCGACGGAGCGACCCTGTACTGCACCCATCAGCCCTGCTCGATCTGCGGAAAAATGATCATAAACAGCGGTATTCGACGCGTCGTCTTCAAGTACGGCTACCCCGATGAATTCTCGATGAAAATGTTCGACGAAGCGGGCGTACAAGTGGAAAAATACGGCGACGAAGACTGACAAGTTACCAACCGGTAAGCCGAAGCAAAACGCTTCGGCTTTTTTATTTCTTCGGAAAAATCCGACGATTTTCGGGCGTAGACAAGTATATTATTTTACTTGTTGAATAATGACGTTTTCTTTACTATTTTGTCACTGCTTTTTCGACGATCAGGACGCCGATATACATAACGGCGGCAAGAATCGTCAATATCAACGTCGAACACATCACGAGCGAAAGATTGAAGACCTGCCCGCCGTAAACGATCAAATAACCGAGCCCTTCTTTACTGACGAGATACTCGCCCATGATCGTCCCGACCCACGCCATTCCGACGTTCACTTTGAGCGCGGCGACGATCGTTCCGAGGTTCGACGGTAAGACGAGCTTAAACAGGATCTGAGCCCGATTCGCGGAAAGCGTCCGCATCAAAAGGATCTTATCTTTGTCGACGGACAAAAAACCGTTCAGAATATTGATGATCGTAACGATGACGCTGATCAGGATCGCCATAACGACGATCGCCGCCCTGCCCGCTCCGACCCAAATAATGATGATCGGACCGAGCGCGATCTTCGGTAACGCGTTCAGGACGACGATATACGGCTCCACGACCCGACGAGCGGGCTCCCACAGCCATAAAAGAACCGCCGCGACCAGTCCGATCGCCGTCGCTCCGAGAAAACCGACGACGGTTTCGGAAAGAGTGGCGCCGACGTGTCGCGCGAGATCGCCGCTTTTCCAAAGAGAAAGAAAGGATTGCCACATTTTGGACGGCGCGCTGAAAATAAAGCTGTCGATGATCTCGTATTTCGCGAGCAATTCCCAGACGAGGAAAAACTGCGCGAGCAGAAAGAGCTGCGTCGCAAAGACGAAAACGGACTTCTTTCTTTCTCTCAAAACGTACTTCGCGTGTTCATCGCTGACTTTTTTAACTTCCTTTTTCATTCGTATACTCCAATTCTTTCCAAATCTCTTTGAAGAGAAGCGAAAAATCTTCCTCTTCCCTTCTTCGGATCGACGAAAGACTTTTATCGATCGTATTTTCGAAAATCCGTTTGACGCGGGCGGGTCTTGCGGATAAAACCGCAATCCGATCGCAAAGCGCGATCGATTCGCTGATATCGTGCGTTACGAGGATCGCGCTGATCTTTTCCTCTTTGATGATCCGTCGGACGTCTTCCGCGACCGTTAGCCGCGTCTGAAAATCAAGCGCGGAAAACGGTTCGTCCAAGAGAACGAGTTTCGGGCGCAGCGCAAGCGTTCGAATCAGCGCGACCCGCTGGCGCATCCCGCCCGAGAGTTCGGACGGTTTCTTTTTGACGAAATCCCCCAAGTTATACTTTTCAAGCAGGGATCTCGCGTATTTGACGTTCTCTTTGGTCTTGATCTTTCGGATCTCCAACCCGAGCAAGACGTTATCTTCGATCGTTCGCCAGTCGAAAAGATGATCCCTTTGGAGCATATAACCCGTGTCCTTGGGGGAGATCTCCCGATTGATCTCCCCCGCCGAGGGTTTCAGGATCCCGGATAGGATCGAGAGCAGCGTCGTTTTACCGCTTCCCGAAGGTCCGACGATCCCGAAGAACTCCCCTTCCGAAACGTCCATCGACAGATCCGCGATCGCGAGCGTTTCCCCGCTTTTCCCGTGATAGATATGCTTAACGCCTTTAAGCGATAGGATCTTTTTCATTTTTCTCTCGTATGCCTTTCTTTATCCGAGGAATGAATTATCCACGAGATCTTCGTAAACGGCGCGCTTCGTCATAACGCCCGCTTCGACGATAATATCCTGCAAACGCTCGAAATCTCCCTTTTTGAGATCCATAGTCGAAACGTAAGCGCCGATCTTCTTATAGTTTTGAATCGCGGCGGTCAAAGTCGAAAGCGAAGTATCCGCGAAGGAAGGAGCGACGGCTTTCGCAATCTTTTCCGCGCTGTTCTCGTTCACGAATCGAACGCCTTCTCTCACCGCGTCGAGGAACCGTTTGACCTTGTCGCCGTTCTTTTTCAAATAGGACTTTTCCGCGCAGAAACAAGTATAGGGGATATCGCCCGCTTCCATACCGACGGACGCTGCGATATATCCTTTCCCCGCAAGTTCGAAATTGGTCGCTGCGGGCTCGAACATCGTGCAAAAATCCCCCGTTCCGCCGTCGAACGCCGCGGCGATCAAATCATACTGAACGTTATAGTTGATCGTGATATTCTCTCCGTCGACGTAACCGTTCTTTTTCAAGGCGTATTCGAGCGCCATCGCGGGGACGCCGCCTTTCCTGCCTCCGATGATCTCTTTTCCGAGAAACGCGGTATTCCAAGAAAAATTCTCGATCTTTTCGCGGGAAATAACGAAAGAACCGTCGCGCTTTGTCAATTGTCCGATCACGAGAGGATAATTCTTTTTACCCTCGTTATAGACGTAGATTGCGGCTTCCGGTCCGCAAAAACCGATATCGGCTTGCCCCGACAAAACCGCCGTCATCGTCTTGTCCGCTCCGCCTCCGTTCGTGAGTTCGATTTTCAACCCGTTCTCTTCGAAATACCCTTCGTTCAAGGCGACGTAAAGCGGCGCGTAAAAAACCGAATGCGTGACTTCGTTCAGGCGGATCACGTCGTCTTTCGTTTTCGAACATGCGGCGAGCGGAACGCAAAGCGCCAAAAGCATAACGACAAGTATCAAACAAATAATTTTGGTTTTCATTTTACTCTCCTTTTTTTCTTCTACAACCATACTATTCGCCGACATTTGAAAATGTTTTTCGGAAAAAGCGGCGGAAAATTCCGTTTCGAAACAAAATCATTGACATAAATATAGTAAAGTAATAAAATTTATTCTATGAATGTGAAAATCAAAAAAGAAGATTTTTATAATATTCCGAATATTCTGACCTACATTCGGCTTTTGTGCGTTCCCGCGTTTATCGCAGTCTTTTTCGCCGTAAACGGGAAAAACAATCTGAACGTCTATATTTCCTTCGGGATCTTTTTATTCGCGTCGTTTACCGACGTTCTCGACGGGTATATCGCCCGCAAATACAATTTCATCAGCGATCTCGGGAAAATGCTCGATCCCCTTGCGGATAAGCTTCTCCAAGTTTCCGCGGCGGTCTGCTTATGCGTAAACGAATTCGCGAAGCATTCGCCGATGGGAATGCTTTTCGTCGCGTTTCCCGTCCTTCTCGGCTTAAAAGAAGGCTTTATGCTCGTTTGGGGGATCATCCTCGCGAAGAAGACGATCGTCGTCCACAGCAATATCTACGGCAAGATCGCCGCGTTTACGAATGCGGTCGGTCTTTTAATGAGCTTTTTCGCGACCGCGACCTATAACGCCTATCGCATCGTCGCGACCGTTATGCTTTCGCTCGGCGTCATTATGGCGTACGTCGCGCTGATCGATTACGGGACCAAACTCGCGAAACAACTCAATTACTCCATCAAAGACAAATCGGATATGAATTTGAAATTCTGATAAAGAGGACTGCATTATGGAAATGGAAAAAAACTACGACCCGAAACTGTTTGAAGACGCCCTGTACGCCAACTGGCAACAAAAGGGCTACTTTACGCCGAAGATCGACCCGAAGAAAGATCCGTACACGATCGTCATTCCCCCGCCCAACATCACGGGGCAACTCCACATGGGACACGCATTGAACAACACGCTCCAAGACATTATGGTGCGTTTCAAGAGAATGCAAGGCTACCCCACCCTGTGGCTCCCGGGAACCGACCACGCGTCGATCGCGACCGAAGTCAAGATCGTGGACAAACTCAAAGCGGAAGGAACGAGCAAAGAAGAGCTCGGCCGCGAAGGGTTTTTGAAAGCGGCTTGGGATTGGAAAAAGCAGTACGGCGGCAGGATCGTCGAGCAGCTCAAAAAGCTCGGTTCGTCTTTGGACTGGACGCGCGAAGCCTTTACGATGGACGAAAAATGCAACAAAGCCGTCAAAAAGGTCTTCGTCAATCTTTACAACAAAGGATTGATTTATCGCGGAAGCCGCATCATCAACTGGTGTCCCTGCTGCAAGACCGCCCTTTCGGACGCGGAGGTCGAATATTCCGAGCAGGACAGCTTCCTTTGGCATATCAAATACCCGCTTTCGGACGGAAGCGGATCCATCACCGTCGCGACGACCCGTCCCGAGACGATGTTCGGCGACACGGCGGTCGCCGTCCACCCCTCCGACGAGCGTTACGTCAATATGATCGGCAAGACGCTCGATCTCCCCTTGACGGATCGTAAGATCCCCATCGTCGCGGACGAGTACGTCGAAAAGGATTTCGGAAGCGGCGCGGTCAAGATCACCCCGGCGCACGATCCCAACGACTTCGAAGTCGGTATGCGCCATAACCTCGAAATCATTCGCGTTATGAACGACGACGGAACGATGAACGAGCTCGCGGGCAAAGCCTACGCGGGACTCGATCGTATGCTCGCGCGCAAGAAAGTCGAAGAAGATCTTGCGGCGATCGGTCTTCTAATCCAAAAAGAATCCTATAAGCATAACGTCGGCGAATGCTACCGTTGCCACAGCAGCGTGGAACCGATCATTTCCAAGCAATGGTTCGTAAAAATGAAACCTCTTGCCGAGCCCGCGATCAAAGTAGTTAAAGACGGCGAGATCGAATTCATCCCGGAGCGTTTCTCCAAAGTCTATTTCGGCTGGATGGAAAATATCAAAGATTGGTGTATTTCCCGCCAGCTTTGGTGGGGTCATCGCATTCCCGCCTACTACTGCGAACAATGCGGCGAAACGGTCGTCGCGGAAGAGACTCCGAAGGTCTGTCCGAAATGCGGCTGCACGCATTTCAAGCAGGATGAAGACGTTTTGGACACTTGGTTTTCCAGCGCGCTTTGGCCCTTCTCCACGCTCGGCTACCCCGAAAAGACCAAGGATCTCGAATACTTCTACCCGACGAGCGTCTTAATCACGGCGTACGACATCATTTTCTTCTGGGTCGCGCGTATGATCTTCTCCGGCATCGAACACATGGGCAAGATCCCCTTCTCCAAAGTTATGATCCACGGCATCGTCCGCGACAAACTCGGCAGAAAGATGAGCAAGAGCCTCGGAAACGGCATCGATCCCCTTCTCGTTATCGACAAGTATGGCGCGGATTCTTTGCGCTTCTCCCTCGCGAACGGCATCGCCCCCGGCGGCGACACCCGCTTCTACGAAGAAAAAGTCGAGAGCGCGCGCAACTTTATCAACAAAGTCTGGAACGCGTCGCGTTTCGTTTTGATGAACCTCGAAGGAGTCAAACTGCTCCCGATCGAGAAGACCGAAAAAACGATCGCGGATAAATGGATCCTGACCCGCCTTTCCGAGACGGCAAAAGCGGTCGGCGATAATTTGGAGAAGTACGAGATCGGTCTCGCGGGCGCGAAACTGTACGATTTCGTTTGGAGCGAATTCTGCGACTGGTATATCGAAGCGATCAAGCCTTCTTTGTACTCGACCGACGAAACCGTCAAGCAAAACGCCGCGTCCAACATTTTCTACGTTTTGACGGGCATTTTGAAAATGCTTCATCCTTATATTCCGTTCGTGACCGAGCATATCTATCAATCTCTCCCCGAACACGAAGAAACCATTATGCTTTCTTCCTATCCCACGTCGCGCGAAGACCTTTCCTTCCCCGAAGAAAAAGCCGAATTCGAAGCGGTTATGGATATCATCAAAGCGATCCGCAACGTGCGCGCCGAAATGAACGTCGCGCCGTCCAAACGCCTGCACGTCACCGTTAAGACCGAGCGAGAAGATATCCTCAAAAAAGGCGAAGGGTATCTCGCAAAACTCGCGGGCGTCGAAAGCGTCGTCTACGATAATAATTTCGTTCCCGAAAAGAAAGTCAGTTCCGCGGTAACGAGCGCGGCGGCGGTCTTCATCCCGCTCGGCGATCTCGTGGATTACGAAAAAGAGATCGAAAGACTGAATAAAGAAAAGGCAGCCGTTCAAAAGGAAATCGCGAAGTCGATGGGAATGCTGAACAATCCCGGATTCGTCGCGCGCGCTCCCGAAAACGTCGTAAACGCCGAGCGCGACCGTCTCGCGGCAAACGAAGAAAAGCTCTTGAAGATCGAAGAAAACCTGAAAAACTTCGCGGATTGATCACGCGAAAAGAGCTTCTAAAACATTCTTGTTTTGTTCGAATAATTCGGGCAAAAACTCAATACCGACGGGGTGCGTCGCGGAAGACGGTGCGACCTCGATCGTAAAAGCGGGGATTTTGAGTTTATCGACGCACCAGTCCTTATACCCACCCGCGCTGTTCTCCGTTTCGACCGGAGTATAACCCGTTACGGCGGAAAGACGAAAGGCAATCCTTTCGTCTTTTTCTTTGTCCTCGGGCGATTGACCTTCGAAACCGTAATAGACGACCTCCCCTTTCGTGTGGTAAGAAAGCGTCGCAAAAGGAGAAACCGCGCGCGTAAAATCGGAAAGAACGCGAACTTCCCGCTCGCTCATCGGGTAGTATCCGATAAAATCCGAGGGAGACGGACATCGGACGTTCGCTTGCCCACCGCCCCAGTACGCGTCGAAATTCGTGTTCAAGTCGACGAGGTTCGCGTTCGCCTTATAGAAGGAAAAATCCGATCCGCCGTTCACGCCGAGAATATAATCTCTCATCGCGTCGCACGGAATAAAGGACGGTCCGTCCAAAACGAGGCGAACGCCGTCCGGATTCGCGTTAAAGACAAAATACGCTCCCCCGCCGAACGGATGATCGGCAGCATATTTCAAAAGTTCCGCGCCGAGTAGCGAAGTAATATATTCGCGCGCGTGGATTCCGCATTGAACGATCGCCTGCCGCCCGTCGAAAGAACCGACGTGCGCGCCGTAGATCGGCTGAGATAGTAAGCTGTATCCGACGACGAACGCTTCCGAAACTGCGTTTACGGTCAAGATTTTATCGACGTACTCTTGATAGGTCATACAATATCGTATGACGAATGACGAAAAATGTTGAAAAAATCCCCCGACCTGCGCAGCAGCAAGTCGAGGGATCTTTGTATTATCGCTTTCCGATGACTCTTAGCAAATACCTTGCGCCATCATAGCGTCAGCGATCTTCTTAAACGCCGCGATATTCGCGCCGAGGACGAGGTTCTTGGGTTCGCCGTACTCAGCCGCCGCGCCGCTGATATTCTTGAAGATATTCTTCATGATACCTTTGAGTTTTTGATCGACTTCTTCGAAGCTCCAATAAAGTCTGCCGCTGGATTGCGCCATTTCGAGCGCGCTGGTCGCGACACCGCCCGCGTTCGCCGCTTTGCCCGGAGCAAAGAGGACGCCCGCTTCTTGAAGCATCTTGGTAGCGCCGAGGGTCGTCGGCATATTCGCGCCTTCCGCAACGGCGATGACACCGTTTTTGATAAGCGCTTCCGCACCCTTCTCGTCAAGCTCGTTCTGCGTAGCGCACGGGAGAGCGACGTCGCACTTCACCGTCCAAATGTCGCGGCAGTTGTCACCGTAAACGGCATCCGGATGCTTCGCAAGATATTCTTTGATTCTTCCGCGGCGAACTTCTTTGATCTCTTTGACGAGTTCGATATCGATCCCGTTCTTATCGTAGACATAGCCGTTGGAATCGCTCATCGCGACGACTTTTCCGCCGAGCTCGGTCGCTTTGACAGCCGCATAAGTCGCGACGTTACCGCTACCGGAGACGACGATGGTCTTACCGGAAATCGAAGAACCGAAGTGAGCAAGCATCTCACTCGCAAGATAGACGAGACCGAAACCGGTCGCCTCTTTTCTCGCAAGAGAACCGCCGTAAGCAAGACCGCGACCGGTCAAGACGCCGACGTGCTCGTTTGCGAGCTTCTTATAGTAGCCGAACATATAACCGATTTCACGCGCGCCGACGCCGATGTCACCCGCGGGGACGTCGGTATCCGCACCGATATGACGATACAGCTCCGCCATGAAAGCTTGGCAAAAACGCATGATCTCGCCCTCGGACTTGCCTTTGGGATCGAAATCACTGCCGCCCTTACCGCCGCCGATGGGAAGACCGGTCAAAGAGTTTTTGAAGATCTGCTCGAAACCGAGGAACTTCAAGATCGAAAGGTTAACGGAGGGATGGAAGCGAAGACCGCCCTTGTAAGGTCCGATCGCGCTGTTGTACTGCACTCTGTATCCTTTGTTGACTTGCACTTTGCCGTTGTCGTCCACCCAAGGCACCCTGAATAAGATCACGCGTTCGGGTTCGACGAGCATATCGAGAAGGCCGCGAGCCTCGTATTCGGGATGCTTGTCAAACACGACGGACAAACTGTCCAACACTTCCGTGACCGCTTGATGGAATTCGGGTTGGTTGGGGTTTTTCGCCTTTAAGTTTTCCAAAACTTTGCTGACGTAACTGTTCATAATTTTCGCTCCTTTTTTTATTTTGCCGAAACGCTTTATTACAACGCCGAAGCGAGCTTGTCCGCGATTTTCAGCAAGAATTCCTTACTCGTAAGGGCGACGGGGTCAACGCCCTCTTTTCGGAAGATCGCTTTGAGATCCCCCGTCATATAACCTTCTTCGATCACGTCGAGCGACGCTTTTTCAAGCGCTTCGCCGAAACGGATCAAAGCCTCGTTCCCGTCTTTTTCGCCGCGCTTTTTGAGAGCGCCCGTCCAAGCGAAGATCGTCGCGATCGGATTCGTGCTCGTCTCTTCGCCCGCAAGATATTTGTAATAGTGACGCGTGACCGTCCCATGCGCCGCTTCGAACTCGTACTTCCCGGTCGGGGAAACGAGGACGGAAGTCATCATCGCAAGAGAACCGAACGCCGTCGCGAGCATATCGCTCATAACGTCGCCGTCATAGTTTTTACACGCCCAAATAAACCCGCCTTTCGAGCGGATCACGCGGGCGACGGCGTCGTCGATCAAAGTATAGAAATAAGTAATGCCGGCTTTTTCAAACTCGGTTTTGTAATTATTATCGAATTCTTCTTGGAAAATCTCTTTGAAACGGTGATCGTAGGTCGCGCTGATCGTGTCTTTCGAGCTGAACCAAAGATCTTTTTTGACCGAAAGCGCGTAATTAAAGCAACTCTTTGCAAACGAACGGATCGAGGAATCGAGGTTATGCATACCGAGAGCGACGCCTGCGCTCTTTTCATAAGACGCGATCGTATAGCGCGTCTCCGCGCCCTTTTCATCCGTTATGACGAGCTCGGCTTTCGATCCCTTCGGGCAGACCGATTCGACGTCCTTATACACGTCGCCGTAAGCGTGACGCGCGACGACGATGGGGCTCGTCCAAGAAGGAACCAACGGAGAGATCCCGGAAACCATAACGGGAGCGCGGAAAACCGTCCCGTCGAGAGCGGCGCGGATCGTCCCGTTCGGGCTTTTCCACATTTGAGTCAGAGAGTACTCCTCCACGCGCTGTTTGTTCGGAGTGATCGTCGCGCATTTTACGCCGACGCCGAGCCTTTCGATCGCCGCGGCGGCTTCGCGAGTAACCGCGTCTTTCGTAGCTTCGCGATTTACGAGCGAAAGATCATAGTACTCCGTCTTCAAATCGACGAACGGCAAAATCAGGCTTTCTTTGATCCATTGCCAAAGAACGCGCGTCATTTCATCGCCGTCAAGTTCCGCTATGGGGGTTTGCATCTTGATCTTTTCCATTGCCCTCTCCCTCGTTTTATTGTAGTTATTTTATCACGCGAAGTCTCCTTTTTGCAACTTATCTTTCTTTATTTCACCGTCTTGACGGATAAATTATCTAAAACCCCGCTATTAAATTTTATTATACCTTTTTCCTTTCTCCGACGGATCGCCTCTTCGATGCAGCCGTCGAGAAGCGCGGGAAAAAGGATCCCTTCCTCTTCAAACAGATAATACGCGAGCGAACCGGGCTGAGAATTGATCTCGTTTACGAAGAGAACGTCCTTCTTTTCGTCGTACAAAAAATCCACGCGAGCGACGCCGAAAAGCCCGAACGCTTTATAGATTTGCTTCGTTGCCGCGCGAACGCGTTCCCGCAACTCGCCGCCGACGAAATTCTGCCCGCTTCCCTTGTATTTCCCGCCTTCGTATTTATCGCGAAAGGTCAGAATCTCGTTTAAGGTGATCGGGCGTTCCACCGCGGAAAGGAAGATCTCCCCGCCTTTACGAAAAGCGGCGCAATTCAATTCCAAGGGGGATTGGACGACCTCTTCGATCAAGATCTCTTCGTCGAATTCGAAAGCGACCGCGACTTTTTCGATGAGCTCGATCTCGTTATGCGCGACCCCGACCCCGAGGCTCGAACCGAGCGAACAAGGCTTTACGATCAAAGGATAGGAAAGCGTCGCCGCCCGCTCGATCGCGTCTTCTCCACGAAAGGCGAAAACCGCCGCGGGAGATTCGAAGCCGCAGTGCTTAAAGAGGAGTTTCGAGTACTTTTTATTCATCGAAAGCGCGGAAGACAGCGGATCGGACGCAGTGTACGCAAAATCGAAAACGTCGAGCAGCGCGGAAAATTCGCCGTTTTCCCCCTCTCCTCCGTGGCAACAACAGACGACGCAATCCAAGGGGATCTTCTTCGCGGCGGATTTGATTCCCGACTTTCCTTTTTCGGAAAAGAAAGAGACCTTTTTCTTATGAACGGTTCCGTTTGCGAAAGGCGCGATTTCGAGTTTTCCTTTGATCCGATAAAAGCATCCGTCCGCCGCGTAGATCGGAATGACCTCGTGCGAAACGGATAAAGCCGCCGCGGTCTCAACCGCGGTTATGATCGAAATATCGTGCTCGTAGCTCCTGCCTCCGAATAATAATCCTATTTTCATATTCCCTCCTATAATCGATACTCTTGCGGAAGATCGCTCGTAATCAAAAGGACGTCGCCGGAGCGGACGAGCCGCGAAAACAGCGCCGTCGCTTCTTCCGTGGACCCGACGCGAACGATCGATTCTTTCGGAAAACAAGAAGAAAGCAATCCTTTGACGACGAGATCGCCGTAACGCCCGCTTAAAACGATCGCGAGATCCGAGACCCGCGCGATCTCTTTTCCGAGCAAAAAATTGTTCTCGGTTTCCTTTTCCCCGAGTTCGACCATCCCGGACGTATAGACGAGTTTTCTTTTCCCCTCGATCGCGTCGAGCGTTTCGAGCGCGACTTTGACCCCGATCGGATTTACGTTATAGCTGTCGTCCAAGATCAAAAGATCCCCCTTTCGGATCGCTTCCAGCCGATGCGGCGCGGGTTTCAATTTTTTTGCGGCGGCGACGATCTTTTCTTGATCCGCTCCGACAAAGAGCGCGAGAGACGCCGCGAGAGCGACGTCGATCGCCGATCCCTTTCCGAGAAGAGGCGTTTCGAAAGCCAATCTCTTTCCCCCGAAAACGAGATCGAACGCCGTCCCGTTTGAAGAGATCCGAAGGTTCTCGATCAAATAGTCGGCTCGTTCGAATCCGACGGTTCGCTTTTCTCCCGATCGCTTTTCCGAAAGCACACGAACGAGATCGTCCGCGACGTTAAAAAAAACGCACCCTTTTTCGGGAACGGAACGCGCAAGCTCGTTCTTTTCCGCGAGGATCGCTTGGATCGAACCGAAGGTTTCGAGGTGTTGCGGCGCGATCCCCGTCAAGATCCCGAGATCGGGAGAGACCAGATCGCAAAGTTCCCGAATATCGCCTTTTCTTCTCGCTCCCATTTCGGCGATGAAAAAATCTTTCTCTCCGCTTACGTTTTTCAGGGTTTTCGCGATCCCAAGCGGCGTGTTGTAATTCGCGGGCGTGGCGGCAACGGAAAACGACTCGGATAAAAATGCGTTCAACGCCGTTTTGACCGAGGTTTTCCCGTAACTGCCCGTGATCCCGATTTTGGTAGCTTTCATTTCGGAAAGCCTGCGTTTCGCTCGCTTCGAATACCTGTCGTTATTCAGCTTTTCAATCGGCAGTAACAAAAAAGCGGCGATGAGCAATACAAAAGGCGCAAGGATCGGAGAAACGCACCAAACGACGGAAAAATCCGTAAAAACGAGCGGAAAGATCACGCCCGCATAAACGATCGCTTGGCAAGACAGAAGCCGCGCGAATCGGCGCGTCGGATGGATTTTCAGATGCATCTTCCGAAAAATGAGAAAAAGAAACGCAACGGTCGGAAGAAACAAAGAATAGGAAAGGATTCGAAAAACGAGCCCGTCGAACCGTCGAAAGAGGATTCCCGCCGCCGCGAAGACCGCAAAATACGCAACCGAAAGCAAATAATATTTTTTCCCCCTTTTCAAGCAAACGGAGAACCGATATCCCGCGCTTTGAAACAAAGTCGCGAACGGGATGGAATAAACAACAGCGAGAACGCAGGAAAGAGAGAATACCGCGATCATAATCCCTTCAAAAACGCGCGGATCACGCGAACCGAAAATTCGGGTTTTTCGAGATAGGAAAAATGTCCCGCCCCTTCGATCACGACGGCTTCGGATCCCGAAAGACGCGCTTTCAATTTCTTACACATATAAAGGGGCGTATCCTTATCCCTGCTTCCCCATAAAAGGAGCGTCGGCAATTTGATTTGATCGCAATCGGGAAGACTGCTTTCGTTTACGACGCGAACGAAAGTTTCTTTCATCGCGCCCGAAAGTTCGGCGTAATCCCGCGATCCCGCTTTGGCGACGTCGAATCCGAGTTTGCGTTTGATCTTATAAGTCCAAACCTTCCGATAATACTTCGGTCCTCGCCGCGGAGGAACGCCCGCGCTGTCGATCAAGACGAGCCCGCTTGCGACCGAAGATTTTGCCGCAAGACGCATCGCGACCCTCCCGCCGAAGGAATGTCCGATCAAGACCGCGTCTTCGATTCCTTCCTTTTTTGAAAGTTCGAGGATCCCTTCCGCGTAATCGTCCAAAGAAAGCGCTCGCGGCGGATGCGGCGTGGCGCCGAACCCGTAAAGATCGACGAGCGTCACTCTGAATTCGTTTGCGAAGCGATCCGCCATACAGCGAAAAGACTCGATCGAACCGCCCCAACCGTGCAAAAAAATCAGGTTCCTGCCCTGTCCGTACGAAACGTAATGGATAACGTCCTCCTATTGCTCCAACCAGTAAATGAGCGCGTTTTCTTTGTCCATATAGTAATGCGGACGAACGCCTGCGAGAGAAAAACCGGCGCGCTCGTAAAGTTTGATCGCTTCCGAATTGCTTTCACGGACTTCGAGTGTCGCCGCGCGGCACGACAGCCTTCTCATCTCTTCTTTGAGATGCGCCATCATCGCCCCGCCGACGCCTTGCCTCCGAAACGAAGGATCGACCGCCACGTTTAATATATGCAATTCATCCAAAATGTGTAAAAAACCGTAATACCCGGCGACTCCGCGCTCGGTTACGGCGAGATAAAAATGCGAGATCGGTTCGCGGATCTCGGATAAAACCATATCCTTTGTCCAAGGAGTTTTGAAAGAAAGAGATTCGATCTGCGCGATCACTTCGGCATCCGATTCCGAAGCCTCGCGAAAAGTGAGAGCAAGGCTCATTTTTTTTCGTCCATCATTCTTTCCGCTTGCGATTTCCGCATATAATGCGGTTTTAATCTATCGACCGAATAGACGGGCGCGCAAGGGCTGTTTTCGATCTCTTGAAGCGCTATCCGAGCCGCGAGAAGCGCTCCTTTCGGCAAAGAATCCGCGAGATCTTTTTGAAAAACCGTTCCTTCGGGGAGATCGCCGAGATCGAGATTCTCCTCTTTGAGGACGCCGCCTTCGTTAAGAGCGGCGTAGGCTGCGTTATGCCCCGCGTCCACGGCGTAACAGGGAGCGGAAACGATCGCTTGCATCACCGTAAAGGACGTCAAGCGGAAGCGCGGGATCGAAAGCCCGAAACAAAAAGCGTTGGCAAAAGCCACGCCGATTCGAATCCCCGTAAACGATCCGGGGCCGACGACGACCGCCACGCCGTCAAGCTGCTTTTTATGGATGCTGACTTCACCGAGAACGCTTTTAACGGCGCGCGTGATCCCCGAAGCGGTCGAAAGAGATTCGTCGAAACAGACGATCCCTTCTCTTTCCCCGTCGAACGCCGCCGCATACGGTCTTTTGACCGTCGTATCGATCACCAATCCTTTCATAATTACTCCTCGATCTCGATCGAGCGAACGCCCTCGCCCGCATAAGAGATCCTAACGTCATACACGCGCCCGCCGAAAGACGGAAGACAATTCCACTCGATGACGACGACTCCGTCTTTTCTTTCGAGATAGTCTTCGAGCCCGAGATCCACGGTGTCTCCCGAAACGCGATACAGGTCCATATGATATAAGTTCAGTTTTTTTCCTTCGTACTCTTTAACGATGGTAAAAGTCGGCGAAGTAACGACCGAGGAAACGCCGAGAGCTTTCGCGATCCCTTTCGTAAAGGTCGTCTTCCCCGCGCCGAGCTCTCCGGTGAGAAGGACGACGTCGCCGCCTTCAAGGCGTTCGGCAAATTTTTCCGCGACGGATGAAGTTTCCTCCGCGCTTTTGGTTAAATATCTCATATCTTGATTATACTTGTTTTTTTCCGCGATAGCAATGATTTTCTCGGTTTTCGCAAAGCGGCAAAACTGAAAGAAAAAAAACAAAAATTATGCGAAAAAATCGCTTGACATCGCGTTTTCTGCGCGGTAAAGTGAAATCAAGAACGATTTAGGGCGGGGTGAAATTCCCCACCGGTGGTATAGTCCACGAGCCCGCGAGGGTTGAGCAGGGGCGGTTCCTGCACCGACGGTATAGTCCGGATGAAGCAAATTGATTCTTTTTTTTCTTCGTCATTATGCCCCGATTCGCTCGGGGTATTTTTTTCGGAGGAGAAACAAATGAAATCCAAAGACTTACTTTTCAGGATCAAACGAAAACTCACCGCCGCGTACATAACGAAAGTCGCTCTGCTTTCCGCGATCTCGTTCGTTCTCTATTTGTACGGAAAATTCGCGCTCCCTTTTATGTTTCCGTCCTTCCTTGATATGCAGTTTTCGGAGCTTCCCGCCCTGCTCGCCGGATTTGCGCTCGACCCCGTCGCAGGCGCGATCGTGATCGTCGTTAAATGCTTATTGAAATTCCCGTTTTCCGGCACGGCGTTCGTAGGCGAGCTCACCGATATGCTGCTCGGCATTCTGTACGTCGTCCCCGCGGCGATCATCTATCACAGAAACAAGACGAAGAAGACGGCTTTGATCGGCTTGATCTCGGGAACGCTGATCGCGACGGCGGCGGCAGTCCTCGTCAATCGCTTTATCTCGATCCCCTTTTACGTCAGCTTCTATTTCAAAGGCAACTTCGATATTATCGTCGGAATGCTCAAACCGCTTTACAAAACAATCACCCGTCGTTCGTTCTATTTTTACTATCTCCTCGTCGCGGTCGTTCCTTTCAACCTTTTGAGGCTCGGCGTCGTCAGTTTCGTAACCTTCCTCGTCTATAAAGTCCTGTCCAAACCCCTGCATTGGGAATGGAAGGCGAAAAAGAAAGCCGAAGAAGAGATCCCCGAAAACGTTCCCGCGGGCGTGACGGACGAAAAGAT
>JAIKVL010000028.1 GCA_024685775.1 Clostridia bacterium
TGAAAGAAACGAAAAGCGGTGCGAATCACTCGGTTCGCACCGCTCTTTTTTTATGCTTCGTCGCTTTGATCCCGACTGTTTTCGTATTCGGGATTGTTCGGATTGCATTGGTTGGCGTGATTGTCCAAGTTCGCTTGGTACGCCGCGTTGTTCGGGTTGTTTTGGTTTGCGTAATGATCACATTGCGCTTGCGTGTGAGTGTTCCCGGAAACTCCGTGTCCTCCTCTGCTCATCGATCTCATAAATTGTATCCTGTTCGTTGCTTTGTGCTTTATTCGTTTACGATTCCGAGGAATTGGAGCATTTTATATGCCGCTTGCTTTTTTGCTTCTTTCACCTTGCTACCTTCACCATCCGTATAGTAGCCTTTCAGCGAGCAACGGACGGTGAAATTATGGCTGTTGTCCTCAAAAACTTCGTCGTCGATGGTTTCATAAATAGGGCGAGCGATGTCTTCCGCTTGGCAGTATTCCTGCAACATATTGATCGGGTTTTCAAAGGTGACGTTCAAAGCGTTGTTTTTCGGTTCCGCTCTTTTTTCCAATGCTTCCGACATTTTTCTTGCTGCTTCGTTTTCCGCTTCTTTTTTATTACGTCCTTCGCCTTGTCTTGCTATGTCGAGTTCTTCGATCTCGCAGTAGGAGAGAAATCCGTCGAAAGTCGGATGTGTGTCGTAGGTCGGCAGGTCGTAGCCGTATCTTTGGCACCATTCCTGAACGTCATTTTTATAACTGATATGGATTTCTCCGTCGTTTTCTTTGAAGAATTTTTCTAAGTCCAGCATATTCGTGACGACTTTGCCCGCTATTTTCATATTTTTATTCGAGTCGAGATAAACTGCGCCGACAATGCTTTCAAAAAGGTCTTCCATAACGGATTTATTGTTTTTAACGTTTTGCCGTTCGTCACCGATGCTCATTCTCAAATACTGTTGCAGACAAAGCTTGCTCATTTGCTTTGCGAGGTTGGCTTTGTTAACCAACGAGCTTTTGAGCGCGCTCAGATCTCCTTCGTCTAAGGTCGAGTATTGACCGCTGCCGTCCTTTCCCGTGTACCGTTCGCAAAGCGCGTTGACAACGATTAGGGAAAGAACGGAGTCTCCGATAAATTCCAAGACCTCGTTGTCTTGATCTTCGGGGTGCTCGTAGTGATAAGAGGATCGCGTGAACGCTTGCGAAAGTAAACTCTTGTCTTTGAATTCATAGCCGATGATTTCTTCGATGGATTGAATTGCTTCTCTTTTTAACATAAAAAACCTCCTTAAATGATTGAAGAGAGGTAGGGTTAAGACGAGAGAAGAAAGGATCCTGCAATTAATGCATAGGGATATAAAAAGAGCTTGTAACAAAAGGATTACCTTCCGTTGCAAGCAAACGATCGTTCAAAATATTATCTATATATTTCCAGTAGTTCGAAACGCACCCGATAATATCGGACTAATCGAAATATATAACGAACAGTTTGAGCTATCCTTTGCCGCTTTTTATTACAGGTCTTAATTCTTTGCTTTTTCCGTTCCTCCTTCTTTTGCTACCACATATTATAACAAACCTTTCTCCGGTGTCAATACTTTTTCTCCGAAATTCGGCAAAATTCCCTCAAAAAAGCGCGAAAGGGAAAGGCGCGGCGCGAGGCGATTTGTTACAATCTGGGTATGGATGAAAAGACGAAAAAATTTTTGAGCCTGTTTCCCTCGATGGCGGGGCGGGTTTTTTATTGCGTTTCCGAAGGGCGCGATTTATCCAAACTCGATATCAAAAGCGCGACCGACTTTTCGATGAGTACCGTCCTTTCCGCCGTGGAAAAACTGCGAAAGGAAGGATGGATCACTCTGCGCGAGGAAAAGAAAAAGAGCGGCGGGAAGCCGCGCTCGATCATCAACGTCCGCGAGGGCGCGTTCGTCTGCGGCGTTTCCTATAAGTCGGGGATCCTGACCGCCGTAAAGACGGATCTGAAAGGAGAGATCGAGGCGTCTTCTCAGCTTGCGGTAATGGATAAGAGCGTTTCGCCCGCGGGCTACGCGGCGTCCGCGCTCCGCGAAATCGTAAAGAGCGGAGAGACGCCCGTCGCGATCGGGCTTGCGATCAATTCTTCCGATCCGAACGCGCTTGCTCGGGAGATCGGCGAGGGCTTCGGCGCGCCCGTCTTCGTCACGTCCAACACGGGAGCGGTCGCCGCGCTTCTTCTTTTTCGCGAAAAGGAATTTCCTGCGTGCGCGCTCGGGATCGGCGTTCGGGTGAAGTTCGCGCGGTGCGCTTCCTCGATCGAGGTGACCGATCTTTCGGACTTGACTTCTCCTTGCGCTTCGGGCGGTTTTCAGACTTACGGCGACGTGCTTTCCGTTTCCGCGGTCGCGGAGCGGCTTTCGGATGAGAACTATCGCGGGAATTATGCGTTTAACAGGGAAAAATTCGCGGAAACGCGGAATAAAAAGGAGTATTCCGACTTGCTTGTCGGATGCATTTCGTCGCTTGTGAACGAGATCGCCGTCCTCGTCCGGCCGAAGACGCTCGCCCTTTTCGGGGATTATCTTTCCGATAATTTTTTCGCGCGGATCAAAGAACGGGCGGTCTCGCCCGAGATCTTGCGCCGCTTTCCGATCCGCCCCGAAGAACTCGCGCGCGGCGCGGCGTTTTGCGCCCTGAAAGAGCGCGTCTTTACGAGATAGTCGCGATCGCGTACAGCGCGGAGAGTTGGGAAAAAAGAAGCGTGATCGCCTTTTCGTTTCCGCTGCCGTTTCTTACGAGCGCGTTCAACGCGCGGTTCAAAAGAAGAACGCACCTTGAAAGAAGCGAAGGCAAGGGATAGTCCCCGAAGGCGCGCTCTCCCGTTTCGGCTCTTTCCGCTTCTCCGATCTCTTTCAAGCATCGCTCCGCGCTTTCCTTCGCCATAAGGGCGAGCTCCTTGATCTCGGGAATGCGCGCGCGCCCCGCGATCGCGGCGCAGAGCTCTTTTACGCGGCATTCGGCGGAGCCGACGTAGGCTTTCTTTTCTTCCGAAAGTTCCCGCTCGGCTTTTCTCGTCGCAAGCGATTCGCGATAGGCTTTCAGCATTTCGTTCATATATCCGAAATCCGTTTTTTCTTCTTTTGCGAAGGCTTCTTCGCTCGTCTCGTCGCGCTTTTCTTCTTCCATCGAGCTCTCCTTTCCTCTTATTTCTATGATAATAAATATTGAAGTTCGCGCCGAAATATGATATAATTACAATTCGAGCGTTGCACTTTTCTTTTGCGGGCTCGATTTGGGAGAACGTATGATGCGCAAATTTTGGAAAACTTGTTTTTTGATTTTAGCGGCAGTGTTTTTGGTGATGCTCGCGCCGTTTTCCGCGACCGAAGCAAGCGCGGAGGATTATAATATCGGGATCGACGTTCAAGTAACGCTGACTTACGGCGACGCCCCCGTTTCCGGAGTGATGCGGATCGGCGTCTCGGAAAAATACTATAAGATCGCGTCCTATCTCGGTTCGACGGAGATCGGCGGCGAGGAACTACCCTTGCTCGGCGGTGACGGCAGGGTCAGCGCCGAACCCGGCAGTTATTATATGAACGCGCGCGGGAAAGTGAACGGGACCGACGCGGAAGGAAACGTCCTTGCGGGCGTTGAATGCGAAGGGCGAATTTTGTTCGTCGTTCAGCAAAAATCTCTCGAATTGACCGTCGCTTCCGATAAGCTCGGAAAAACCTACGGCGAAGAAATCGATTCGCTTCCGTATTCGTATAAAAACCCTGCGGACGAAGATCTTTCTTTGACGATCGTTTTGACCTCTGCGGGAATGGCTTCGACCGCCGCGGTCGGAGGGAGTTATCCCGTTTCGATGCTTTCCGCGACCAAGAACTCGGCGGACGTGACCGCGTATTATGACGTGACCGTTTTTGAGGCGGGTTCGTCCGACGCGGCGAGCGTCTCGGTTTCGAAAATGCCTCTTGCCTTCGCGTATACTTCCGTTCTCGAAGTCGAATTCAACGATTTTCTTCTCTCGGACGGGGTGAGCGTTTGCTCGATGGAGAAGTCCGGAGCGAACGGCGACGTCGTTACGCTGTTTTTCCGTCTGACCGAGGCGCAGACTCTTCTTGCGATCGGCGAACTTTACGAGATCGAAGCGTATCGTTATTCCGTTACGCCGTCCGTCGGCGCGGAGGTTTCCTACGCTCTTTCGGACGAATCGAATTACGACGTCTCGGCGGATCTTTCCGCGGCTTCCGCCGTCAAAGCGAAGATCGGCTCGGTCACGCTGTTTCAGGACGCAAGCAAGATCGAAGCCCGCGCTTCCGATCCTTCCTTCGTTTATCTCGATCCGTCGAAATTGACTTTGACCTATTTGGACGACGCGCTTTCGAACTTTTCGGGGACCGTAACGTTCCCGGACGTCGTCTTGTATCCGAACGTGACGATCGATCTGACCTGTTCGTTCGTCTGCGGCGAAACGAACGTTCCCGCGGGCGAGTACGCTTTGACGTACGTTTCCTTTGCGAGTGAAAGCGTCGGCTCCGTCTCGGCGGAAGAACTTACCTTGATCGTTCAAAAGAGGGTGGCGGGTTCCTTTACCGAACTTGTCGAACGCGAATTCGGCTTGGCGGGCGACCTCGTCTTGGAGCTGGATCGCGAATGCAAAGGCAGGACGTACTCTTTCGAATTGACCGCGCCGACCGCGGGGCGCGTCGTCGGATCGGAGACCCCGTTTACGGCGATGACTTCTTTGACGGACGAAAACGTGATTCTGAATTACGCTTCCGCGCTCGTCCGCATCGTAAAGCGTTCGACCGGCGTCTCCATCGTCGCGAAAGCGGGAGCGGATCGGGTCGTTTACGGCGAAACCGTCGATCCCTGCGCAATCTATTTGAATTACGGCGAAGCGGGAGAATCGCTCCTCGGCGAAACCCTCGTTTATTCCCATAAAAAGGCGGGCGAAACCTTTGTAAGAAGCGGGATCCCTTCGCAGATCGGATTGTACGTCGTGACTTGCTCCGTTCAAAGCGACTCGTACGCCGCCGATCCTCTCGTCTTCGATATGACCGTTACGAAGCGTCCCGTCGCCGCGTATTACGAAATCACGCGTGCGACAAAGACCTACGGGGAAACCTTCGTCTTTTCTTCCGAGACCGTGCAATTGATCGCGCTCTATTATTACGACGTCGAGCTCGGCGCGGAAGACCGCGGCAAGGAAGGACTTGTCGCGGGTTCGTCGCTCGGGAGCGCGCTCGGCGGAACGGGCGTAACTTCGGCGGGCGGCTTGAAAGACGCCGCGGTCGACGCGTATCCGTTCGACACTTCGGGTATCGTTTCCCCGATCTACGACGTCAAAAAAGTCATTATGCTCGATATCTCGACGAAGGACGAAGCGCACGGTCGCCCGGGCGACGAAGTTACGGTCTTTACCGTCGTAAAAGCTCAAAAACCGGGCGCGATCGCCGCGATCTGCGAGATCTCGGGGCGCGCCGCCGTGATTTCCGCGAAAGACGGCGAGACGTCCTTGCAGGCGCAACTCTCCGAAAAAAGCGATTTTTCCTCGCCGCAGAGCGCAAACGGAACGAATTCCGCGAAGTACCCGAATTTGCGATACGGAGTCACTTATTACGTTCGCTTGCGCGTTTCGGATCCCGTGAACTATAACGAGCCGAACGGCGATTGGAGCGAGACGATCTCTTTCGCGATCCCGTTTCCCAAACTGACCGTCAAACTCGCAAGCGCGACTTCGACTTCGTTGATCTTCTCCGCGGATGCGTTAAGCGCGACCTCGGGAAGACACGTTTTTCAGCATAAAGTCGGCAGTGGCGATTGGGAAGAAGGATTGGAAGTCAAAGGGCTTTCGCCCGACACGCCGTACACGGTTCGCTTCCGCGCGTATAACAAGTCGGCGGCGGGACAGGAATCCTCTTTGACCGAGCGCACCCTTCGCGCCCCCGTTCCGAGCGGGAAGGTCAAATTGACCTTTGACGAAAAGAGCGGCGTTTTGAAAGCGGAAAGCGAACTTTCACTTGAATATCGACTCTTGGATGAGGACGAGATCGTCCTCGAAGATTGGACGGATCAAGACGAATTTACCGATATCAAAAAAGACGGCGAGTACGTTTTGGAAGTCAGAGAACCCGCGCGAAACGGCAAAGCGGCGTCGGAGCCGTCGAGGATCCTCGTCGACACGTCTCCCGTCAAAAAAGTCGCGAGAGGCGGTTTCCTCTCGCAATGGTTTTTACTCGTGGTGGGCGGAGCCGCGCTCGTTCTGCTCGTCATCTTCATTATCGTTTTCGCAAAAGTCAAAAAGAGCGTGGATCTGACGGAACTCGGAGGTTGAAACTATGGAAATTCTTTTTAGCGCATCCTTTATCGACACGTTGAAAGAAATCGTGGGCGGTTTTACGAAAGAGCAAATGCTCGCGATCGGTGCGGTCGCGCTCATCGCACTGTTGCTCGGATTCTTTATCGGCGCGATGTCGCTGTACGGCGCGGGCGTCCGAAAGGGCAAGAAGCAGGGTGAAAAAAGCACCGCCGCGCTTGCGAAGAAGAAGATGGCGGAAAGCATGAAGATCGAGATCGACAAAGCGCTCTCCAAAGCCAAAAAGGAGAACGCGCGCCTTGCCTCCGAAAAAGAAAAGGCGGTCAAACTCTCCGCCGAGCTTGAAACGGAAAAGCAAAAGGCGCAGGAAGAGAACGAAAGACTGCAAGCCGAGAAAGAAGCCTCGCTTCGCGAAAAAGATCGCTTAGCGGAAGAAAAAGCGCGTTCGGAAGAAGAGAAAGCCCGTTTGGCGGAAGAGAAAGCCAAAACGGAAGAAGAAAAGGCGCGCCTTGCGGAAGAAAAAGCCAAGACCGAAGAAGAGAAGGCGCGTTTGCTGGAAGAAAAAGATAAAGCGGAAATGGAAAAAGCCGCGCTCGAATCGGAGAATCGCAGGGCTTTGGAAGAAAAAGAAAGATTGCAAGCCGAGAAGGAAGCGTCGCTCCGCGAGAAAGATCGCTTAGCGGAAGAAAAAGCGCGTTCCGAAGAAGAGAAAGCCCGCCTTGCGGAAGAAAAAGCCAGAACGGAAGAAGAAAAGGCGCGTCTTGCGGAGGAGAAGGCAAGGACGGAAGAAGAAAAGGCTCGCTTGCTCGAAGAAAAAGCGAAAGCGGAAGAAACGTCCGCCGCGCTCCTCGCCGAGAAAGACAAAGCGGAAATGGAGAAAGAGCGCTTGCTCGCCGAAAAAGAAAAGGCGCAAGAGAGCGCCGCCGCGTTGAAAGAGCAAAGAGAAAGAGAGCAAGCGGCTTTGAACGAAGCGAAAGAGCGGCTTGAAAAAGCGCAAAGCGAAGCGCGTAACGCGAACGAAAGCGCGCAGGAAGCGCAGGAAAAGATCAAAAAACTCAAAGAGAGCGAAGCCGCGGCGATCGCGGCTGCCGCCGGCGCGGCTGCTGCGGCTGCGGCGCTTCAAAAGAAAAAGAAGAAAAAGATCAACCTGCTTTCCAAAAAAGAAATTTTGGATTACGCCGCGGGACTGGACGAATACCTGCCCGCGAATATCTACGAGCGCGGCGGCGAGGATCTCCCGGACAGTTGCCGCGTCGGTATCTGCACCTTTATGCTCGTCTACGAGCGCAAGGGGATGGTGAAGCTCGTCCTTCGCCTGCATAAGAAGACGGCGAGCGCCTTGCAAAAGCAATTCAAACTCTTTACGAAAGCCGTCTATCCGAAGGGCGGCGATTGGTATAAATGGATCCTTTCTTCCGAAGTCACCGATCTCGATCTCGTGACGGCGGCGGTTCGTATGTCCTATAAGTACGTTTACCTGATCAATTACGACGAGGTGACGAACGAAGCTAACGTCGAACTCGCGAATAAAGAAGAAGTGAAGATTAACGAAGCGATCGTTAAATACAGCACGCTCGCAGACAGAGACTTTATCGTCGCGAGCGACGCGACCGAGTGGGAAGAGGACGCGTACGGTCTGTACGGGAAAGCCGAGATGTCCGAGTACGCCCGCTCCCTTTCGGAGTACTATCCCGTTTCGGTCAGCGAGAACGACAGCCCCCTTTCTCCCTCCACCTTCAAAGTCAAAGGCAAGACCTTTATGATGGCGTACGAGAAAGACGGCGTCTCCAAGATGATTTTCCGCGCGTCGGATTCCGAATTCGCCGAGATCAAGCGCAATCACCCGAAAGCGGGCGTTTCTCCCTTCCCGAAGGCTTCGGGGTATAAGTGGTACGCCGTGATCGTGGACGAGACTTTCCGCTCGAACGAGGATATAGAAGATATTATACGGACGGCGTGCGCGCACGTTAACGACCTCGCATAAAGGCGCGTCTGCTTTGTTTCTTACGACGGGGCGGCGAATCGCGTACAAGGAGTACGCTCATACGCCGCCCTTTGTCGAGCCTCGCATCCGAACCATTCTGCGAGGTCGTTGAAAAAAGTTGCCGAGCTTCGTCTTTGCCGCAATCTCCGAGATCGTTTTGATTAAGAAGGATGCGATCCTCGCATTTTCGCCTTTCTGCAAGGTCGATTTTTTTATGGAACATTCGTTGCGTTTCGCATTCGCCTTTCTTTAAAAAAATTATAGAAAAATAGGGGATAAAAAACATTGACACGCATTTTTCGGTATGGTACACTATATAAGCACTCTCGTTATGCGGGTGTAATTTTTTTGGAGGCGTCAAGGCTATATGGCAGCGAAAAAAGAAAATCGCACGAAGATTACTCTTGCCTGCACGGAGTGCAAGCAGCGCAATTATAACGATTACAAGAACAAGAAGAACACTCCCGACAGAATCGAACTCATGAAGTACTGTCCGTTCTGCAAGAAACACACCCTTCACAAAGAAAGCAAATAAGGGGGAAACTATGAAAGGTGCTACTAAGACGGCTCCCAAAAAGCCCAATATCTTCAAAAGGATGGGTAAGGGCATCAAGGAGATCATTTCCGAGCTTAAAAAGGTTAGCTGGCCGACGTTCGGTAAGGTTATGGCGGAAACGGGTATCGTTCTCGTCGTCGTTCTGTTCTTCCTTTTGATCATCCTCGGTTTTGACAGCTTGCTTTCTTGGCTCTTTACTCTGTTGGTGAAATAAGTATGGATAACAATATCGAAGTGTTAGAGGATAAGATCGCGGAACGCGCGGCGCAAGCGAAGTGGTACGTTCTTCATACCTATTCGACCTACGAGCTCGCCGTTCGCGACAATATTCTCAAAATGGTGGAGAATAACGGTTTGCAGGAGTGGATCTTCGACGTCGTCGTCCCGATGGAAGAAGAGATCGTCGAGACCAAGACCAAGCGCAAGACCGTCCTCAAAAAGAAGTTCCCCACGTACGCGTTTATTAAAATGATCTATTCCGATAAGGTCTATTATATGGTAACGCATATCCACGGTGTGACGGGTTTCGTCGGCGCCGGCGGCAGACCCGAAGCGCTCAGCGCGGAAGAAGTCAGAAGAAACGGACTCGAAAAGGTCAAGGCGGAAGATCTCGGCTTGAAAGTCGGCGATCAGGTCCGCATCATCTCGGGCGCGTTCGAGAGCTATTTCGGAGAGCTTTCCGAGATCGATTTCGAGCACGGCATCGTCAAAGTCGTCCTTTCGATGTTCGGTAAACCCACGCCGATCGAGCTGGAATTCAATCAAGTCGAAAAGGCGTAATCAAAAAAAACGAATCGCGGAGAAGGGTGCTTAGGCGAGCGCACTCCGAAGCGGAGAGCAGAAGCGTACTCCTTGTGCGTGACTGCCCGACGGCGAGGTGGTAGCGAAGCATACGCGCCGTTATACGCGATTTGAATGGGAGAGTGAAAAAATCTCAATCCATTTTCACTCGTTTGTACCACGATTGCTATATAGGAGGAAACAGTATGGCAAAGAAAGTAACAGCAGTAGTTAAATTGCAACTCCCCGCCGGTAAAGCCACCCCGGGACCGCCGGTCGGTTCCACGCTCGGCCCGCACGGCATCAACCTCCCCGGCTTCGTTAAAGAATTTAACGACAAGACGGCGGATAAGATCGGTCTCGTGATTCCGGTCGTCATGACCATTTATAACGATCGTTCTTTCTCCTTCATCACCAAGACCCCTCCGGCACCTGTGCTTATCAAGAAAGCTTGCGGGATCGAGAGCGGTTCGGCGAAACCGAATAAGGAAAAGGTCGCGAAACTCACCAAGGCGCAAGTCAAGGAGATCGCGGAGCTGAAAATGCCCGACTTGAACGCGGCTTCTTTGGAAGCGGCTATGAGCATGATCGCCGGAACGGCGCGCAGCATGGGCATCACCGTTGAGGACTAAGGAGGAGCGTTATGAAAGTTAGCAAGAGATTTAAAGAGGCTTCTGCCTTGGTTGAAAGAAACAAGATCTACGACAGCGTCGAGGCAATGGCTCTCGCCGTCAAGACCGCGAGCGCGAAGTTCGACGAGTCCGTCGAATTACACGTCAAGCTCGGTGTCGACAGCAAGCACGCGGATCAACAAGTCCGTGGCGTCGTCGTCCTCCCGAACGGAACCGGTAAAACCGTCAAAGTCCTCGTCATCGCGAAGGGCGACAAGGCGGACGAAGCTCTCGCCGCAGGCGCGGATATCGTCGGCGCGGAAGAGATCATCGCGAAGATCCAAAAGGATAACTGGTTCGATTTCGACGTCTGTATCACCACGCCCGATATGATGGGTATGGTCGGTCGTATCGCTCGTTTGCTCGGCCCGAAAGGCTTGATGCCGAACCCGAAGAGCGGCACCGTCACGATGGACGTTCAAAAGGCTGTCAAAGAAGTCAAAGCCGGTAAAGTCGAATACAGACTCGACAAGACCAACATCATTCACGTCGCGGTCGGTAAGGTCAGTTTCGGCGCGGAAAAGCTTCATGAGAACTTCGCGACCGTTATGGACGCGATCATCAAAGCGAAGCCGAGCACCGCGAAAGGAACCTATCTCCGCTCGGTCAGCGTCTCCACGACGATGGGCCCCGGCATCAAAGTCAGCTACGCGAAAGCAAATTCCTGAAATTCGCTTGACGGCTGAACGATAATCATCATATAATAAATTCGCCTAAGACAGCAAGTGGGGTTTCCCCGTAACCGAAAGGGCTTGCCGAGGATGCAATTTCAAGATCGAAACTATGCTCCCTATGTCTTTTGGCGTGGGGAGCATTTTTGTTCCCTGATTCTTAAAAGGAGGTAAAGAAATGTCAGCAGCATTGGAAGAGAAAAAGCAGCTTGTCGAAGAGATCAAATCCAAGATAAGCGACGCGAAGTCCGTCGTCATCGTGGACTATAAGGGTCTCACCGTTTTCCAAGACACCGAGCTCCGTAAGACGCTCCGCGAAGCGAACGTCGAATATCGCGTCCTCAAAAACAGGCTCGTCCAAAAAGCTTTCAACGAACTCGGCTATACCGATTTCGACGAAGCGTTGAACGGACCGACCGCCGTTGCTTTTGCGAACGGGGATCCCGTGGCTCCCGCCAAGATCCTTCTCGAAAGCGCGGATAAGTACAAAAAGATGGAGATCAAGTGCGGAATGATCGAAGGCTCCTATATCACCGTTGACGGTGTAAAAGAGCTCGCGACCTTGCCGCCGAAAGAAGTTCTCGTCGCCAAACTCCTCGGTACCCTCGAAGCGCCGATCAGCGGTCTTGCCAGAGTGCTTAACGAGACGATCGCCGGACTTGCCAGAGTTCTTAACGCGATCGCGGAGAAGTAACCCAATTCACCAAACGAACAACTATTTATAAAAAATCAAATTAAAAATTATTCGGAGGAATACTAAAATGGCAGATATCGAAAAGATGATTGAAGAAATTAAAGGAATGACCGTTCTTGAAATCAGCAAGCTCGTCAAGGCTCTCGAAGAAGAGTTCGGCGTGTCCGCTGCGGCTCCCGTCGCTGTTGCCGCTGCTCCCGCTGCGGGCGGAGCTGCTGCTCCCGCTGCGGAAGAGAAGACCGAGTTCACCGTTGTCTTGAAGGCTGCGGGCGCGAACAAGATCGCGGTTATCAAAGCGGTTCGTGAGCTCACCGGTCTCGGACTTGCCGAAGCGAAAGGTCTCGTCGACGGCGCTCCCAAGGCTGTCAAAGAGAACGTCAGCAAAGAAGAGTGCGACAAGGCTGTCGAGGCTCTCAAAGCCGCGGGTGCCGAAATCGAAATCAAGTAATTTCGGTTTTACTCGAAAAAATTGCCCGAAGGAAATCCTTCGGGCTTTTTTTCGTTTGTCGTCAGGTTCGTTTCCTCGTCATACACTTGGTCTTGACGAGACCGTCCTCGACGTTGATCGCTTCCAGTCCGCACATGCTGTTCACGTTGAAAATACAATCCGCCGCGCATTGGACGACGGTGTCGACGTTATCGAGGACGTCGACTTCGGGCGCGGCTTCGTAATTCGCGAAGATCTGCGAGAGTTCGCCGCCGTCTCTCTTGATTTTGCTTTTGCAGACGCCGTTCGGTCCGATGTCGATGATTCCCGCCATGCATCGTTCGCATTCGTTATGTTCGCAGTTACTCGTGCCGCATCTCAATCCTTTCATAGTTTACCTCCGTTAGTATTTTGCCCGATTCGTTATGTTTTATGCGATCGCCGCGATACATTTTCCCGCCTCGCGCAAAAACCCTTTTATTTCCCGAAAGATTGATTTTCCGAGGCGTCGTGTGCTACAATAAATAGGCAAGCGCGCTCGTAGGCGCGAAAAGGAGATACTATGAAAGTCGTTTTAACTGCGGACGTAAAGAATAAAGGCAAAAAAGGCGATATCGTAAACGTGAACGACGGATACGCGATGAACTTCCTGATCCCGAAAGGGCTGGCGGTCGCGGCTTCCGCATCCGCGGTGAACGAAACCAATCAAAAGAAAGCGGCGGAGATCGCGAGAAAAGAAAAAGAGCTCGCGGCGGCGCAGGCTGCGGCGGAAAAGCTCAATATGGCGACCGTTACGATCTACGTCAAATGCGGAGAAAGCGGGAAGCTTTTCGGCAGCGTGACGAGCAAGGAGATCGCGGACGAGCTTAAAAAGCAGGGCTACGAAGTGGAGAAAAAGAATATTCTGCTCGAAGATCCCATTCGCAAGCTCGGCAGGCAGACGGTCGAAGTAAAGCTGTACGTCGGCGTTCGGACGAAGATCAACGTCGTCGTCGCGGAAGATAAATAAAGAAACGAAAAAGGAAACGGCGAATCGATTCGCCGTTTCCTTTCTCTTTTGTTTTTACGATAAAACGAAGTTGCGCCGCCGTTCGGGACGGCGTTTTTTATAAGAGTTCTTCGCCCCAAATTCGGGCGAGTTCGTCGAGGGAGACTTTTGCGTTTGCGGGAGAAGTCGAGGGCATCCGCTTCGCGATCGGGGCAAGCTCGGGATGAAACGACAGAAAAAGCGAATACGCTTTTTGCCCGTTCAGAAGGATCTTTCGGATCTCGGATCTTTTCAAAACGTCCGACAGATCCGCGCATTTCGCGCTTTTGATCGAAGCGTCCGAAGAGGATTGGATCTCGCAGGTCTCGATAACGTCATACAGCGCGACGCCACGCGAAAGAAGAGCTTGGATCTTTTGCTCTTTGGAAAGATCGGGGAAGGGAATTCCGAAGAGGATCGCAAGGACTTTCCAAAATCGATTATGCGGGTTCATATAATAGAACCCCGCTTGCCGCGAAGCGACGGACGGAAGGCTTCCGAGGATCAAGACTTTCGAATGCTCGTCGAAGACGGGCGGGAATTCGTTCGTGACTTGTGAAAAACCGCTTTTCATAGGTCAAGTATAGCGCGTTTTCGGGGATTTGTAAAGAATGCGCGGGATAGGACGAAACGGAAAAGAAATCCTCTTGAAAAATCGTCCGTAATAGAGTATTATTTTAAGTATGAGAGATAATTTGCGGCGATTCGCTCGGAAAAACGAAAGAAACGGGATCTCGGGGGCGGGATCGGTACTTTTGCCGGTCGGTCTTCTTCTCGCATTCGTTCTCCTTTTGCTCGGTTCGCCGTTTTTCTCCGATCGCGTCGCGTCGCGCGCCGAGATCGACCACACGGGATATTCGGCGGAAGGTAGCGCTTTTCCGATCGCAAGCGGGAACTATTATCTGACGCAGTCGATCGAGATATCTTCGCCCGTTTCTTTGGCGAACGCGACCGTTACCCTTGATCTGAACGGTTTCGATCTCGTATTTACGGGCGCGGGAAAACTTACCGTGGGGTCGGAATCGGACGCCGCGTCCTTGACGATCCTCGGCTCGGGAGAAGAAAAGATCGTTTTATCCGACGCGCTGTCGCTCGGGAGCGCGGAGAATGCGATCCTCGTTTCTCCGAGCGGCTCGCTTTCGATCTCGGGTGTCGTTTTCGAGGTGCAAAAAACAATGGATCGGATCGCTTTGTTGAAGGGCGCGTCCGCATTCGGCGACGTTTCCGTCTCGGCGTCTGCGGGCGTCGCTCTGAACGCCGCTTTCGCGTCCGAAGGGACGGACGTCTCCTTTACGCGAGTTGCGATCGACGCAGTCGGCGCGTATGCCCTCGTCTCTTCCGGTTCGAATAAAAAAGTATCCGTCGGCGGGTTCCTTACCGCGCCGAGGGGCGTGCGGCTCGGCTCGGGCGTAACGCTGGTCGCAAATGCGGAGCTGACTTCTCCGATCGACGTATATCCCGAAGCGGCGCTTACGCTTTCAAACGGCGAATCGGTGATCGTGACTTCCGCGGAGACGCAAGAGGAGTTTGCGCGAAACGATCTCGAAAAGATCGTGTGTTTGTCGGAGGACGGCGTCTTTTACCTCGTCGAGGACGGCGCGAACGCAGGACAGATCGCGTTTCAAAAAGATCACGTCCTTTCGCTGTTCAACGGCGAAGAACTCGTTTCATCCGTTCATAAAAAGCGCGGGCAGTCCGTGATTCTTGCGTCTTTTGCGTTCCCTTTGACCGAGACGCATCGCCAGATCGGTTGGTCGGTCGTCGGCGACGGGCGGGAGCTCGCGTTGAACGCCGTTTATTCCGAGGAAGCGGATCTTTCGCTTTCCGCGATTTGGGAACGATTCATTTATTCGATCACTTACGAAAACGTCTACGGGAATAATCTCAACCCGGATTATTATTCCGTGGACGACGGTTTGACGCTTCTCGAACCCGAGCGCACGGGGTACTCGTTCGTGGGTTGGAAGTCCGCGCCGAGCGACGCGCCCGCAAAAAATCGCGCGATCGCACCCGGGGAAACGGGGGATAAGCATTTCATCGCCGTTTGGGAAGTGGAAATCTATTCGATCCGATACGTCGGCGCCGAGAACGGCGTAAACGCCGTAACCAACTCCAATCCGACGTCGTATAGCTTGGAAAGCGGCGAATTCTCGATCGAGACGCCTACCCGCACGGGCTACGACTTCGTCCGTTGGGAAGGGTATATCGCGGGTGAAGAACCCGTGATCCGAGAAAACTCGACGGGCGACCTTGTCTTCACCGCCGTTTGGATGGTCACGCAGTACACGATCACCTATCGCAACGCGGTCAACGGCGTCAACGGCGTGACGAACTCCAATCCGACGCGGTACTCGATCGAATCGGAAGCGTTTACGATCTCCGCGCCTTCGCGCCGCGGATTTTCCTTTTTGAATTGGACGAAAGGGGAAGATCGAATCGATCGCTTGGAAGTTCCCGCCGGATCGATGGGCAATATTACGCTCGAAGCAAATTGGGATCTTTTCCCCGTGGTCGCGATCTATAACTCGTATACGGGCGTGTATGACGGCGCGTCTCACGAAACGGGCGCGCAGGTCTTTCATCTGCTTTCGGACGATCTGACCGCGCGTTACGAGTGGCACGATATGAACGGCGCGCCTGTCGTAGGTCTTCCCGATCTCGTTTTTTCCGTTCGCAACGTGGCGGATTCGCGCGTCTTGAAACTGTATCACGAGATCTCCTATGAAGATCCCTCGGGAAATCTTTATCAAACGAGCGGCTACGTCCTCGACTATTTCGACAAAGGCGGACTCACCGTCCGAATCGATCCCGCGCCCTTGACCGTCACGCCTTGCGGAACGCTCGGAAAAACGTACGGCGAAGCGGACGGCGAGATCGCGTATGAAGTCGGCGCGGCGATCGCGGAAGAAAATCCCCTTTTGACGGGCGCATTGTCGCGCGAAAGCGGGGAAAGAGCGGGGACGTATCGCATAACGGAAGGAACGCTTTTGCTCTCTTCCGACGCCGTTTCGAGGAATTATCGAATTCAATTGGCTTCCGCGGTTTACGAGATCGAAAAAAAGCCTTTGACCGTGACCGCCTTGCGTTCCGAAATCCGTTACGGCGACTCTCGGATCGTCGGACGGGGCGTGAATTATGACGGGTTCGTCGGCGGCGACACCTCCGATTCGCTCTCGGGAACGCTCGTTTATACGTCCGATTATCCCCACTTGGGCGACGTCGGCTCCTATGCGCTTACGCCCGGCGGCTTGACTTCCTCCGATTACGAGATCGTATTCGTTTCCGGCGTTTTGGACGTCCTTCCGAAAGAGATCGCCGTGGTATGGCGCGGAGATCGCTTCGTCTACGACGGCGAAGTCAAGGACGTTTCCGCTTTCGCGTATGCGGAAACGGGGATCGGCGGGGGCGTCCTCCCGCTGACGGTGAAGGAAAAAGAGGGAAAAGATATCCGCTCGGTCGGGGCGTATCGTCTCGTGGCGGAAAAGCGTGATTCGAACGCGAACTATCTTTTGACGAATGACGAGACGCGAATCGAGATTACGAAGATGCCCCTGACGATCCGCGCGAAAGATCTCGTTATCGAATACGGCGACGCGGTGGATAAATTCTCCGTCCTGTTCGAAACGTTCGCGGGGAAAGATACGATCGAATCGTTGCAAGGATCGCTTCTGTTGGAATGCGACTATTCCCCGATGGACGAAGTCGCCGAATATCCGATCTCGGTCAGCGGCGTTACGGCGGAGAATTACGAGATCACGTTCGTTTCGGGCGTGCTGCGCGTCACGAAAAAGAAAGTGACGATCAGCGTTTCGGCAGGCGGCGGTCTCGTCGGTTCCGTGGTTCCCGCTTCGGCGAGCGTCGACGGCGCTTTGCCCGGCGACGTCGTTAGGGTGAACCTCGTCTATGAAAAGGACGGCGTTTCGAGCGCGGAGGTGCCCGCGGAAGCCGGCGCGTATATGGTGAGCGCGTCCATCGAGGAAGACCATTACAAAGCCGACCCCGTTACCCTCCCGTTTTACGTTTTGCGAGAACGTATTCAAAGCGATCCCGATAAGGGACCGGTCGCGGAGATCGACGTCGAAGGGGGCGTGAATCCCGATTCCGAATTCGAAATTACCGAGATCAAAGACGAGAAAAACGAAGCGTACAAAAAGGCGGTGGAATACGTGTCGAGCCGAGAGACCGTGGAGAGCGTCTACGATCTGACGCTTTTCGTCTCGGGAGAGGAGATCGCCGTGTCGTCCAAAATGACGGTCAGGATCGTGATCCCGACGCAATTGAGATATAAGCGTTTCTCGGTCCTCGCGGTCGGAGACGCCGCGAAAACCGTTTCGTTTCGAATGGTCGGGGATTCGATCGAATTCGAAACGGATGAATTAACGCCCATCGCGTTCGTAACGAACGAAGATAAGACGACGATCTGGTGGCTCGTCATCGGTTTGATCGTGATCCTTTCTTTCGAGATCATGGTCGGCGCGTTCCTCGTCTTGAAAGAGCGGAAAAAGAAAAAGGAAAAGAAAGCGGCGGCGGTTGCACCCGTTTTCCTGTTGGCTGCCGTTCCCATCGGGCAAGTAATCGCGGCGATCGTCCTCGGCGTCCTCGTGGTCGCCTTCGGGATCGCGGACGTCTGCCTCGCGGCGTATTACAAAAGGAAAGAAAAAGAATCAAAGTAGCGGCGATCGCCGATAAAAAAAGCGTTCGGAAAGAAAATCCGAACGCATTTTTTTATGGACGTTGGGGAATTATTCCGCGGGCATCGGCGGGACGTCGATCTCGACGTCGGAGAGGGGGAAGGCGCAGCAGGGATGAATGTATCCGAAATCTTTATCCGCTTGCCTTCTTCCGTCCACGGAAGCGGGCGTGTAGACTTTGCCCGACAAAAGCTGCGAACGGCACCAGCCGCATCTGCCGCTTCGGCAGTCGGAAGGCGGGTTCAACCCCGCGTCTTCCATCACGCGGAGAAGAGAGGTGTCCGCTTTGCAGTCGAGGACGGTGGTTACGCCCGCGATATGGACGGTGAGTTTATAGACCTCGTCGATCGAGCCTTTATAGTCCGCGTTCTTTTCGGGATGGAAATATTCGCCGAAGAGTTCGTGACGGACGAATTTGCGGCGGATCCCGAGCGTCGCGATCTCCTTATCCGCAAAATCGTACAAGACCTGCGGTCCGCACATAAAGATGGAATAGTCGCCTTCGGGCGCGTACTTTTGAATGAGTTCCGCCGTTATGAAGCCTTTTTCGCAATCGCTCGCTTCTTCGTGCGAGAGGACGTTGACGAGTTTGATCCTGCCGCTGTTTCTCGCCCACATCGCAATCTCGTCCGAGAAGACCGCGTCGGCTTTCGTGCGGCTGCCGTAAAGCAGGGTCAGCGTGCAGTTCTCGTCTCCTTCGTAGATGGATTTCGCCAAAGAGCGGAAGGGCGTGATCCCGCTGCCGCCCGCAATGCCGATAACGTTCTTCGCATCGCGCAAGCGTTCGTAGGTGAAATCTCCGAGCGGCGCGGACGCGACGATTTTGTCGCCCACTTTGAGGTTATCGAGAATATATTCGGAGACGATGCCTCCGGGGACGCGCTTGATCGTCAGCATATATTCGCCGTTCAAAGTGTCTTGCGGAGAAGAAGCGATGGAGTAGGGGCGCTTATAGATCTTTCCGTCGATCGCGACTCCGATCGAGAGATATTGCCCCGCGGAGAACCAAGCGAGCTTATGCGTCCCGTTTTCCGCATCCGGCGCGAAGGTGAAACTCTTCATATCCTTGGAGAACTCGCGGATTTTTTTGACGACGAGGAATTGACGCTTCGGATGCAATTCGGCGGCGAGTTTATTCGGCGTGTAGGAGAAAAGATCTTTCGCGGGAGCTTGGGAAGAGGTGTTGATCTTGTTGATGCGTTTTGTGATGACGCCGAGCATCTTTGCACGGCTCAAAAAACGGAATTTCGTGGTTTTCATTTATTTGCCCTCCTTCAAATCGCTGATGACCTGCTTTGCCGTGCTGTCGCCCGTGATATACCCGGAAGGAAAGCCGTCGCCGCGGACGTGGTGCCCGCCGCAGAAGTAAAGATTCGGGATGGTGTAGTCCATTTTTTCGAGGGCGATTCTGCCGACGATGTTGTCCCATCCTTCGCTTTGATAGCCGTAAATCGCGCCTTCGGGCGTCCCGAGGTAGCGCGCGAACGTAACGGGCGTCGCCACCGAGATCTCTTCGATATGCGGCATAATGGAGACGCCGAGGGTCTCTTCGTAATCCTTAATGAATTTTTCCGCGAGCGCGTTTTTGAATTCCTTATAAGCGCGCGGCGTCATATCTTTCGGAATGTCGCCCGGCATAAAGGGAATCGTAAAGAAGAGCGTCGAAGTCCCGCGCGGCGTGCAGTTCGGCAGCGCGACGTTCAAGCAGTTGACGACGTAATAGCCGAGGTTCAATCTCTCGTTGAATTGGACGCGCGGACGATTGTCTTTCATAATGAAGACGCTGTAATCTTTGATTCCGAGTTCTTTTGCGGAGCAGTCGAGTCCGAGATAGATCGTGGAGAACGACATACCCATTTTTCTCGCGTTCGCAAGGCGTTTGAAGCGTCTCGGAAGAGCGCGGGGATCGGAGCGATTGATGACGTTATGCGGCATGATGTTCGAGACGATCTTTTTGGCGTGGAATTCTTCGTCGCCGACGCAGACGCCCGTCGCGCGACCCTTCTTGTCGAAAAGGAAGCGCGTCACTTCGCTGTTGTAACGGACCTCGCCGCCGAAGCGCAGGAAGGCGCGGATCAAGCTCAGCGAGAATTCGTGAGAACGCTTATAGGGCATCGTGGGCTTTACTTCGGCGTAGGAAGTCAAAAGGGCGATGTAATGCATCGCGCAGAGGTCGTCCGTCGGGACGCCGAGATACCCCCAGTAGGTGTTCAAAATCGAGCGCGCTTTCGCGGGGATCCCAAGGGATTTTTCGACTTCTTCGGTCGAGTGAGAGGAGAGGCGCATGAAATCGCCGTGCTTATTCATAAGGACGAAGGGATTGATCTTTCCTTTCGTCGTGTAGGTCTGCGCGTCGTCGATCGGCCCGATCAGGTCGAAGAGGCGGGAAATGCTTTCGCGGCAGCCCGGAACGGCTTTTTCCATATCGTTTAAGAAGCGTTCGCGTCCCGTGTGAAGAATGACGTCGTAGCCGTCTTTGTCTTTCGAGATCGCGCGGATCAGCGTGTCTTCGTGATAAAGGTCCACCATCGCGCCGAGAGAGGAAAAAATCTCTTTCGTCGAGGTGATCTCGGGGGACGTGCCTTCGGCGCAAAGCTCGTGCAGCGAGGGTTCGAATTCGAATCGTCCTCTCACGAAACTCGTCGCGCAGCCGCCGGGCAAATTATGCTTTTCGAGCAGCAGCGTCTTATAACCGGCTTGCGCGATCGTCGCGGCGGCAACGAGGCCACCGTTTCCCGCGCCGACAACAATAACGTCGTATTCTTTCATCGGGGGATCTCCTTTCTTTCTTTATACTATAACTATACTCTAATTTCGTGCGTTTCGTCAATAGGGTTTGGCGGCGAAATCACCGATTTTTTATCTTTACAAACGAATTTTTCGCTTCTATAATTAAATTAAACGTATCGACCCCGAAATCCTTGAAAGGTTCGGAGAAAAAGGAGAAAAACGAAAATGAATTTCGAGTACGCGGTTTCCGCCGCGGGCAGGGTGAATATCATCGGCGAGCACGTCGACTATTGCGGAGGGAAGGTCTTCCCCGCCGCGCTCTCTTTGAAGAACACGATCTATATTCGGCGGGCGGAAGGAAAGTCGATCGAACTGAATTGGACGGATCTTCCGGATAAGGTCGTTCTCGATCTGACCGACCTCGAACGATATAAAACCGTGAAGCACGCGTCCTACTTCGCGGCTTGCGCCTACGTCTTACAAAAGATCGGCGTGGACGTCCCCGGAGCGGTCGTTTTATCCGATTGCACCGTCCCGTTCGGAAGCGGTTTGTCGTCGTCCGCCGCGATCGAGGTCTCGTTTATCGCCGCGCTCCTCGTCCTTGCGGGCGTTCGGAAGACTCCCGTCGAGATCGCGCTTCTCGCGCAGAGGGCGGAGCGGGAGTTCGTCGGCGCGGATTGCGGCATCATGGATCAGTACGCATCGGCTTGCGGCAAAAAGGATCACGCGCTTTTGTTATCTTGCGACACGCTTTCCTGCAAAGAAGTTCCGCTTCGCCTCGGCGACTATGCGCTCGTCCTCGCGAACACGAATAAACCGCATTCCCTGATCGGCGGGAAGTACGGCGAACGCAGAGCGGAAACGGCGCGTGCGTTCGAGCTTTTGAAGAACCGCACGGGCGCGCCTTGTCTCGCCGCCGTAACGAAAGAAGAACTCGAAGCGAATAAAGAGGTTTTGCCCGAGCTTTTATACAGGAGAGCGAAGCACGTCGTCGAAGAAGTCGCGCGCGTCGAACAAGCCGCGGTCGCGATGGAGACGGGAGATCTCGCCGCCCTCGGCGGGCTCGTCAAAGCGTCGCACGCGTCCTTGCGCGATCTGTTCGAAGTGACCGGCAAGGAACTCGATTCACTCGCGGCGGCGGCAAACGATTTCGGCGGGTGTCTCGGCTCGCGCATGACGGGCGGCGGCTTCGGCGGCTCGACGGTCTCGATCGTCAAAAGGAGCGAGATCGCGCGGTTCGAAAAAGAAGTCGGGGCGCGCTATGAAAAAGAGATCGGCTATCCTGCGAGTTTTTACGTCGCGGAGATCGCGGACGGGTTAAAGATCGAGAGGCTCTGAGAATGAAAACGGCGGGTGAAGGCGAAAAGAGATCGTCCGCGTCTCAAATGACGGGAAAAAAGAGGAGAGAGGTCGTCGCCGCGCTGATCGAGCGAGGCGATCGCTTTATGATCTGCCGCCGCCCCGAAGGGAAGGCGCGCGCAGGGCTTTGGGAATTCGTCGGCGGAAAAGCGGAAGAGGGCGAAAGCCTCGAAGACGCGCTCGTCCGCGAATGCGAGGAAGAGATCGGAGTCCGAGTCAAAGTCGGGAGCGTCTTTGCTTCTGTCGTCCACGACTATGCGGATATCTCCGTCCATCTTACGATCTTTCGCGCTTCGATCGTAAGCGGCGAGCCCCGCTCGATGGAGGGAAACGCGATCGCTTGGATCACGCCCGCCGAGATCCCGAATTATTCTTTCTGCGACGCGGATATCGAAATCATGCGTGCGATTTTCGAGAGAGGCGGGATCGATTGAAGTTTCCCCGCCTTTTTTATTTGACAAACTCTCTTGACGATAGGATATATAAATGATAAAATAATTTATTATATTGTCGAAAAATAAAGAGGCGAAAGCCTCCTTCGCTCCCCGCGATATTTTTTTCGGAAAACAAAATACTATCATCAAATGAAGGGATCTATGGACGTTACGATTATTCAATTTCAACAGCATGGGGATTCCCGCGGCAATCTCGTCGCGGCGGAACTCGGGAAAGAGCTCCCTTTCCCCGTTCGACGCGTTTATTATATTTACGGAGTCAAAGGCGCGCAACGCAGAGGCTTTCACGCGCATAAAGCGTTAAATCAAGTTTTGATCGCGATCGCGGGTTCTTGTAAGATTTTGCTGGATAACGGAAAAGAGAAAACCGTCGTTTCGCTTGACAAACCGACGGAAGGTCTTTTTATCGGAAAAGATACTTGGAGAGAAATGTTCGATTTTTCCGAGAACGCAGTCCTTCTTTCGCTCGCTTCCGCGGAGTATGACGAAAGCGATTACATTCGAGACTACGGCGCGTTTTTGAAGTACTTAGAGGAGAAAAACAAATGAAAGTTCCGTTTCAATCTTTCGTAAAAATGCACGAGGCGATTCGCCCCGAACTTACGGCGAAGTTCAACGCCGTGATGGATAGAAACTATTTTATCATGGGAGAGGAGCACAAAAACTTCGAGAAAGATTTCGCATCGTACGTCGGCGCGAAGTTTGCGCTCGGTTGCGGCAACGGGCTTGACGCGCTTCATATCATTTTGAAAGCGCTCGGCGTCGGAGAGGGCGCGGAAGTCATCGTTCCTTCCGATACGTATATCGCGACGGCGCTTGCGGTGTCCTATGCGGGCGCGCGCCCCGTTTTCGTCGAACCCAAAGCGGGGACGTTTAATATCGATCCCGAAAAAATCGAAGAAAAGATCACGGAAAAGACCAAGGCGATCATGGTCGTTCATCTGTACGGGCGTCCCGCCGATATGGATCCGATCATGGCGATCGCGAAGAAACGCGGTTTGTTCGTCATCGAAGACTGCGCGCAGGCGCACGGCGCAAAATATAAAGGGCAAAAAGTCGGGACGTTCGGTGATGCGGCGGGTTTCAGCTTTTATCCCGGGAAAAACCTCGGCGCGCTCGGCGACGGAGGCGCGATCGTGACGAACGACGAAGCGCTCGCGAAAAAATGCACGATGCTCCGCAACTACGGTTCGGAGATCAAATATCAACACGATTACAAGGGTTTCAATTCCCGCTTGGACGAAATGCAAGCGGCTTTCTTGGACGCGAAACTCCCGCATCTCGACGATTGGAACGACGAGCGTAAAAGAATCGCCGCGCGCTATCTCGAAGGAATCGAAAACCCGTTGATTACCCTCCCGCTTCCGAGCGACGAAACGTTCGATTGCGTTTGGCATATTTTCGCGATCCGCACTAAGGAAAGAGCCGCGCTCGAAGCCTATCTCGCGGAAAAGGGAATCGGGACGTTGAAGCACTATCCGATCCCGATGCATCTTCAAAAAGCCTATCTCGATCTCGGCTACAAGGCGGGCGATCTTCCGCTTGCCGAAGAGATCTCCGCCACGGAGCTCAGTTTGCCTTTGTTTATCGGTATGTCGGACGACGAGATCCGCTACGTTATCGACGCGTTAAACGCATTTAGGGTTTAAGATGTTTGAATTGCAGTCGTTCGTTTTAGGCAAGACGCCGTCGAGAAGGCAGCTTCTCGAATATGCGCCGATATCTCGAAACGCAGTGAAGGTTTGCGTGTATCGCAATCACTCCTTTGAACTGGTCGAGCATACGATCGGTGCTTTTTTGGATTTCGCGGGGCTGAAAGCCAATTTCGTTTACAGCGATTACGACGACAGCTTGTCCTTTATCGATCTTCCGCCCGACGCGGATCTGTTGATCCTGTGGCTCGATCTTGCGCGCTATAAGATCGCGTCCGTCGAAACCTTCGTAAACGAGCGTATCGCCGCTTTGAAAACGTCTTTCAAGAAACCGGTGTTGCTCGTCCCCGTCGGAGGCGCGATCAAAGCATCCGTTCCGACGCTCGATCTTTCCGAGCTGCAAAAAGAACTCGGAGACCGTTTCTTTGACGAAAGGCTCGAAAGCGCGACGGGAACGAGGCTTTCTTCCGCGGCGTTGATCCTAATCGCGAAGGAACTCGGTTTGCGCTATATTCCCGCGCTTACGCTTTCTCCTTTGAAAGGCATCGTCGTCGATTTGGATAACACGCTTTACGAGGGCGTCCTCGGGGAGGACGGAGCGGACGGCGTTCGATTGACCGACGGGCATAAGAAATTGCAGTCGTTTTTGAAAGAAAAGGCGGAAAACGGTTGGTTCGTTTGCGTCGCTTCCAAAAACGACGAAAGGGACGTTTTCGATCTTTTTGAAAAACGCAAAGATTTCCCGTTGAAGAGATCCGACTTTACGATGATTTGCGCTTCTTGGAGCGAGAAATCCGAATCCGTCAAAAAAATCCTCAAAGCGTTGAACGTCGGCGCGGACAGCCTTTTGTTTGTGGACGATAACGCGGGAGAGGTCTCCTCTATGGCGGCAGCGTATCCTCAAATGAAGACGCTCCTTGCTTCCTCGGACGGAGAAGAAACCTATCGGATGCTTTCTTTTTATCCCGGTCTGATGAAATTCGCGATCGGTTCGGACGACAAGATCCGAAAGGCGGACGTTCAGTCCAACGCGTTACGGAATGAAATGCAGGCGAAGTTTTCCAAGGAAGATTATATCCGTTCGCTTGAAATGAAGATCGTCTTTTCCGTGGACGCCGTCGATTCGGCGCCGCGTATCGCGGAACTCGCGAATAAGACGAATCAATTCATTTTCAATTATAAGCGTTATAAGCAGGATGAAGTCCTTTCGCTGATGAGCGGGAAGGATTCCGTCGTCGTCTCGGCGAAACTTTCGGATAAACTTTCCGACAGCGGCACCGTCGGCGTCGTCGCGGGCAAAAAGATCGGCGACGGATCGTTTGATCTCGAAGAGTGTTTCGTCAGCTGCCGCGCGCTCGGCAGAGGAATCGACGATATCCTCGTCCTCGGAATGATCCGAACGGCGATGAAAGAAGTCGGCGCGGATCGACTTATCGTGCGCTTTCAAAAGGGCGAACGGAATCTCCCCGCGGAAACGTTCGTCGAAAAATACTTGAAAAAATTCGTAAACGCTTCGAAGGCGTTTGCGTTCGATCGGGACGATTCTCTCGTTCAAATCGAAATAATCAAAGGAAGGTAAAATATGGAAAACGTTTTGGAGATCGTTGCGTCCGTCATGCGCAAAGACAAGGCTTTTTTGAAGGAGAACTTGGACACGGAAAACCTTTGGAATTCTCTGACCAAGGTCGAGATCATCCTGTCGATCGAAGAGGAATGCGATATTCTTTTCGAGCAAGAGGAAGTTAAAGAGATCACGACTCTTCGCAAACTTTTGGAAGTCGTCGAGGCAAAAGAGGCATGAAGCATAAGATCTCGGTCGAAGGGTTCGGCTATCGCTTGCGCCCCGTAAAGCTTTCCGACGCGGCGTTTATCATCGCCGTGCGGCTGGAAGACGCGGAAAGAAACAAGTTTATCCACGCGATCTCTCCGGACGTTTCTTTGCAGGAAGCGTGGATCGAGCGCTATTTTCTTCGCGAAGGAGATTATTATTTCGTCGTCGAGAATCGGATCACGGGCGAGGGCGAAGGTTTGATCGGCGTCTATGACGTCAAAGACGGAAAAGCAGAGTGGGGCAGATGGGTCGTCAAAAAAGATTCGCTCGCCGCGGTCGAAAGCGTCGACCTCGCGTATCGCGCCGCGTTTGAAAAGATCGGATTGGACGAGCTGTATTGCAGAACCGTTCAGGATAACGCGGAAGTCGTCTCTTTCCATGAAAGCATCGGAGAGAAAACGCGCGGCGTCATCGAAAACGCTTTCGAGATCAACGGAGCGACCTATAACGCGGTCGAACAGTACGCGGACAGAGAAATTTTCTATTCCGAGATCCATCCCCTTTTGGAAAAAAAGGCGGCGATGATCTTCAAAAGAAATATGAAACTCGCGATCGGAGATTTCGAGTTTCATCATATCGGCGTCGCGTCCAAAGATATAGAGAAGGATTTTTCGGCGTTCTCTTTCTTGGGTTACACGCGTTCGAGCGCCGTTTTCGAAGACGAGGAGCAGGGAATCCGAGGCGTCTTTTTGGAAGCGAAGGGGCAGCCGAGGCTGGAACTTCTATCCAATCTCGAAGGGCGGGAGACCGTCTCTCCGATGCTCGAATCGGGGAATAAAATGTATCATTTCGGATACTGTGTGTCCGACGTTGAAAAGGCGTTGGACGTTTTTATCAAAGCGAAGGCGAAAGTGATTTCGCCCTTGAAACCGTCGACATATTTCGGAAAAAGGATATGCTTCCTTCTTATGCCGAATCTGTACATGGTGGAACTCATCGAGAAGTAATCACGGAGTTATAAAAAATGGCAAGGATTTTGATTTCTATCAGAAACGGGTGGCGCAGACCGGATGACTTTAACGCGATGCCGCCGTTTTACGAAACGTTTTTAAAAGGGTTGCAGAATGCGGGAAACGAAGTGTTTTGTTTTCAGCATAAGGAGTACAGCCGCAATTTTTCCACGCCGATCCCGGAAGATATGAAAAGGATGATCCGATCTTTCGATCCCGAGCTATGTATCTTGTTCAACAACACGTTTTGGGATATATCGGATCTGGTGGATTGCCCGATTTTGATTTATGACGTCGATTCTCCGATCGAGTACACGCATAAAGATAATTTGGAGGCGAACCCGAGCCGTTATAAATTCATCATCAATCAAAAACAAGGCGCGGAACTGATGAAAGAGACTTTCAACGCGCCCGACGAAAACATATTCTACGTTCCGTTTTTTACGGAAGTCCATAAGAACGATTCCGCCGAACTGCGAAAAAACATCGTCTTTTTGGGATCCAACTGGACTTGGCACGGCTACAATTTTTTGCAGGATTTCTTGAAAAAGAATCCGAACGAGTCCGACGTCCGAAGCGCGTTGGAAGTTTTGAATCGCTTTTCCGAGGATCCTTATCACGACAGCAAAGAACTCTATTGGCAATTGGGATATCATCCGCAAAAACCGTTGGTTATTTCGGATATGCGCCGCGCGGCGTATGAGGTCAGCGGAATTTACCGAATGAAGGTGCTTTCTGCGATCGCGGATCTGGGACTTGAAATTCGCGGGCAATATTGGGGTATCGATTGCATGAATTACTTCCCGGAGATCATGGCGTCGGTCAATAAGACTCCGACCTATTCCAAGCAGGAGAACGAGGATTTTTATAACGGCGCGAAGATTTCGATCAATACCCAGCATATCCAAACCGTCAGCGGCTTTTCTTTCCGCGTATGCGATATTATGGCGTCGAACGCTTGCTTGGTGACTTCTCCGAGCAAAGATTTGAAAGAGCTGTTCCCGCAAATACCGATTCCGATGTACGAATCGCCGTATGAAGCGAGAGAAATTTGCAAAAAGCTTTTGGAAAACGAGAATATGCGCTCGGATATCGTTTGCGCTTGCCAAGAGGCGATCGATCACGGATACAGGATCCGAGACGTTATCGCAAGGATCGAGCAGATCTCGGGCGTATCTCTCGATAACGGAGCCTCGTCGAACGTTTGCGTCAAGTACGGATTGGACGTGGGAAAGCTCGAAATCTATTCCGATGAAGATCCTTCGATGCGTAAGCCGACGATCATTTCGTCCGCGCCCGTCTTGGTCCCGCCTCTGAAAAAGGCGAAACCCGCCAAGAAATCGATTCCCGCCGCCACGACGACTTCGAGCGATTCTTCGAGCGCCGCGAAAGGAGACGGACTGAATCCGATTTGCAGGCTTTGGTATAAGACGCTCGGAAAGCATTTGGGTTACGATCCGTATAATCGCTTTAACAAAAAGACGGTTTATCTTGGGAAACTGCTTTTGTTCGAAAGACTGAAACCCAATCCGAACCGCGAAGAAACGTATTTTATCTTCTTTCCGCTTTTGAGCAAAACGCGCCAAGGGGATAAAACCGTCGTTCGCCTTTTGCTGTTTGAAAAGATCGGAAACGCGCTTCGTAAGCTCTTCGGAAGAAAAACCGACTCGGATCGGAGCAAAGACGGCGGCATCGCGGGAAAACCGCAATGTTTCGATATGCCGAAAGGCGCGGAATTGAAAAGGATCCTTGCGGTCAAAGAGCAAAACAGGGGCGCGTTGCGGAATAAACTGCGCGACGGGGAAAAGATCGTCGTTTGTTTGTTCGTTTGCAGAATATCCTGTTGGTTCTTCGACGATTTGTATAAGAAACTCGACGAGTCGGGGGTCTTTATTCCTTATATCGTGGTGAAACCGTTTATGACGATGGGAAAGGACGCGATGGTCGATTATATGGATTCGACCTTCGACGCCTTGACCGCGAGAGGGTATCGCGTTATAAAGACCTACGACAAAGAGACGGAGAGTTTCCTCGATATAAAGGAGACGTTAAATCCCGACGTCGTCTTTTACACGAAGTATTGGCCGCCGCAATTCCGTTCGGAGTACTACATCAATCGGTTTATGGATAAATTGACCTTTTTCGTTCCCTATGCGTTTGATATCGGTCGCCATAACGTGGTTTACGATTTCGACCTTTTGAATAACGTGGATCGGTTTTTGTATAACACGCCGATCCATAAAGAGATGGCGGAAAAGTATATGCCGAATCACGGTAAAAACGTTTACGTCGTCGGCGCTCCGAAATTGGACGTTTTCTTCGATCCTTCTTATGCGCCGAAGGACGTTTGGAAAGAGCAGCCGAAGAAGAAAAAGCGCATCATTTGGGCGCCGCATCACGAAGATCAAACGAAAGAGGATATGTATCAATTCGACTCTTTCTACTATATCGCCGATTATATGTTCGAAATCGCCGAAAAGTATAAAGACGAGATTCAGATCGCCTTTAAGCCTCATCCGATGTTGAAACCGAAATTGGATTATCGCTGGGGAAAACAGTCGGCGGACGAATACTATGAGAAATGGGCGAATTTGGAAAACGGACAACTCGAACTCGGCGAATTCCAAGATCTGTTCCTGACTTCCGACGCGATGATCTTGGACAGCGTCTCGTTTATCGCGGAATATATGGCAGTCGATAAGCCGGCGCTGTTTACAGTATCTCCCACTTCCCGCGTTATGTTTAACGAGTTCGGCGAAATGGCGTATGAAGAACTGTATCATACGGAAGGAGAAACCCTCAAAGAGGATATCGATTCCTTCGTCAAGAAAGTCGTGATCCGCGGAGTGGATCCCAAAGCGCAGTCCAGAACCGCGTTCGTTAAGGAATATATCGCGCCTCCGAACGGAAAAACCGCGACGGAGAATATCTACGAAAGCATTTTGGACGAGATTCAAAACGGAGATAAGAAATAACCTATGATGAATATTGCGATCATACTTTCCGGAGGAACGGGAACGCGAATGAAACTTTCCCGCCCGAAACAATACTTGGAAGTTCGAGACAAACCGATCATCGGTTACAGTCTGGATCTTTTCGAGCGTTGCAAGCGCATCGATAAGATCGTCGTGGTCTGCCATTCCGATTGGAAAGACTTCGTCGCGGAGTACGCGCGCAAAGAAGGAATCTCCAAACTGTTTGCGTTTGCGCCGTCGGGTGAGACGAGGCAGGAATCGCTTTTCAGCGGGTTGAAGGCTTGCGCGGGCGTTGCCGAAAAGGATTCCGTCGTTTTGATCCACGACGCGGCGCGCCCGAATCTGACGGAAGATTTGATCGAGCGTTTGTTGGCTCTCGACGGATTTGACGGCGCGATGCCCGTGATCGGCGTTAAGGATACCGTCTATTTCTCCGAGGACGGCTCGGAGATTTCGAGCCTACTCGACCGCGATAAACTGTTTGCGGGACAAGCGCCGGAAAGTTTCGTTTTCGGGCCGTACTTCGCCGTCAATAACGAAGTGTCCGTCGAAGAACTGAAAAGGACGAGGGGCAGCAGCGAGATCGCGTTTCGTCACGGATTGAAGATCAAGCTCGTCGAAGGGGACGAAAATAATTATAAGATCACGACGACTTCGGATCTCGAAAAATTCGAAGCGCAAAAAGCGGAGAAAAAGAAATGAAGGCTTACGTTTTGGAAGGAATAGACAAGTTGGTTTATAAGGACGTTCCCACCCCCGCGCTTTCGGAAGGCTGGGTCCTTCTTAAAGTAAAAGCCGCGGGAATTTGCAGTTCGGACGTGCCGCGCATTTTCAAGACGGGGACCTATCATTTCCCGACGATCCCCGGACACGAATTCTGCGGAGAGGTCGCGGAAGTCTTTTCGGAAAAGGATCGGGAACTCGTCGGAAAGAGAATGGGCGTCTTCCCGCTGATCCCCTGTAAGAAATGCAGATATTGCGAATCCGGGCATTACGAAATGTGTTCGGATTATAATTATCTCGGTTCTCGCTGCGACGGCGGGTTCGCCGAGTACGTCGCGGTTCCGAAGTGGAATTTGTTGCCGCTGCCGAGCGGCGTGCGTTTCGAGCAGGCTGCGATTTTGGAACCCTTTGCCGTCGGGTATCACGCGACGACCGCCGCGCGCCTCGATCAAGTAAAAACCGCCGCCGTCATCGGAACGGGCGCGATCGGACTCTTTATCGCGATGATCCTCCAATCGAAAGGGATCGAAGTAACGATTATCGGCAGAAACGAGGAAAAGAGAACGCTCGCGGAAAAGTGCGGCGTCATGCGCTATCTGGATGAATCGGCGGAGCAGTCGGACGAACAGTACGATCTCGTTTTCGAAGCGGTCGGATCAAACGAATCGCTTTTGAAAGCGATCGGGAAAACCCGTTCGGGCGGGCAGCTCGTCCTCGTCGGGAATCCGTATTCCGATATGACTCTCGATAAAAAGACGTATTGGCAGATCCTGCGCAGACAGTTGACGCTTTACGGGACTTGGAATTCCTCTTACGAATTCAACGCGCCTTCGGATTGGACGGCGGTTCTTTCCCTGATCCGAGAGGGCGTGATCGATCCGTCGCTCGTGATCACGCGCGTTTTCGGGCAAGAGGAGTTGCCGGACGCCTTGTCCGTTATGAAAAATCATACGATGCCGTATGGAAGGATGGTTGTAAAATTCAATGACTGAGAAAAGAATTTCCGCTTCGATCATGTGCGCCGATCTTTTGAACGTTCAACGCGACGTGGAGCTTTTGCGCGAAAACGGCGTCGAATTTTTACACGTCGATATTATGGACGGCGCGTTCGTTCCCAATATCACGCTCGGGATCGATCTTTGCAACGCGCTCGGCGAAAAATCCGGGGTAAAAAGAGATATCCATTTGCTCGTGGAAAACCCCACGCTTTTTATCAACCGTCTGAATTTGAAGTCGGGTGAACAGGTTTCCGTCCATTACGAAGCGGACGTTAACGTTCGGATTTTGTCTTCCATGATCCGCGGAAACGGCGCGCGCTTCGGTTTGGCTCTGAACCCCGAGACGCCGATCGACGTCCTTTCCGACTATTTGGATCAACTCGATTTCGTGCTTCTTATGATGATCAAACCCGGGTTCTCCGGTATGAAAAAAGAAGCGGGTATGATCGAAAAGATCAAAGAACTCAGACAGTATTTGGATTCGCATAATAAGAATATCGAGATCGAAGTGGACGGAAACGTTAGTTTCAAAAACGCGCGCGAGATGTCCGCCGCTTCCGCGGATATATTCGTCGGAGGCTCGTCGTCTATTTTTTCGAAGAAAGACGATATCGGGAATTGCGTTCGTTTGTTAAGAAAGAGTATCGCGCAGAATTAAGAGGGAATTTCCTCTCGAAAATCCCCGTTGACATCATGCGGGGCGCGTGCTATAATCTTCTCACTCGTTTTTAAGGAGAGCGTATGGCTTTTTGTTATTTGGACGGAGAGGCGGAAAAGGAGGGATTCGTCCTCGTTGATTCGCTTTTTATCGAGCATTATTTGCCGCAGGCGGGCGAAGCGGAGCTCAAAGTCTATCTTTTGGGCTTGGACGTTTGCCGCAAAAGCGCGGAGAACATAACGCTCGCTCGCTTTGCGGAAGATCTGAATCTTTCGGAAAAGGAAGTTCGCGAAGCGTTCGCGTACTGGGAAAAGCAGGGCTTGGTCCGCGTCTTCGACGAGCCTTTTTCCGTCAAGTATTTTTCCGTTAAGAGCCGTTTCGGCTTGTCCCGCACGTTCAAAAAGCAAAAATACGCCGACTTTAACAAGCAGGTCGAAGAGATTTTCGAGGGGCGCGTCGTTACTCCGCAGGAATTTATGGAGTACTACACGATCATCGAGGACGGCAAGTTGGAGCCGGACGCGATGCTTCTCATCATCAAATATTGCCTAGGTTATTGCAGTAAGGAGAACCCCGTCCGCTATATTAGAAAGGTCGCGAGCAGTTGGGTGGAAGCCGGCGTCCGCACCGTGCGCGACGCGGAAGATCGCCTGATGAAAGAGGACGCGGCTTCGCAGGACGTTCGCGCCGTTCTCGGCGCCCTCGGAAGAACGTCCGCGCCCGACCCGACCGATCGCCAGCTTTACGTCAAATGGTCGACCGGACTCGGCTTTTCCAAAGACGCGATCCTCGCCGCCGCGAAACTCGCGAAGCGAAAGGGCGGAATGGCGAAGCTCGACGAGATCCTCGAAACCTTCGCGAAGAAAGGGATCTATACCGCCGTCGACATTCAGGAAGAGGTCAAAAGGAAGGACGATCTTATGGATATCGCCGTGCGCGTCAATAACAAGCTCGGGCTGTATTATCAGGATCTGAACGCGGTCGTCGAGAATTACGCCGCGAAATGGGTCGCGCAAGGCTTTTCCGCGGAGAGTTTGCTTCTCATTGCGGAGCGTTGCTTCCTCGACGATTGCCGCACGCTCAGCGCAATGGATCGCGAGGTACAGGAGTATTTTTCGCTCGGATACGTCTCGGAGGACGCCGTCCGCGCCCGCATCCGCGAACTCAAACAGGCGGATGAGTTTATGGAAAAGATCGTCCGTATGACGGGCGGCGCGCGCAAGGTCCGCGAGAGCGACCGCGCCCTTTATCGGAATTGGATCTCTTGGGGCTTTGACGAGAACGCGATCACCGAAGCGGCTTCGATCGCCGCGGGTAAACCCTACGCGACCGCGTATATGAACCAAATCTTATCCAACTGGAAGAGCTCCGGAAGGACCGCGCCGATCGGAGAGATCGCCGCCGCGGCTTCATCTGCGTTCGACGTCTCGGGGATCACGAAAGAGGATCGCGAGAAAAAACTCAGAAAAGATAAGGATTACGCGGCGTTTGAAAAAGAGCGCAGAAAGCTCTCGATCGAGATCGCGAAAGCCATCAGCGAAGGAGAGATCCCGTCCGCGGAGAAGACCCGTCGCTACGACGAACTCGAAAAACTCATCGCCAAACGAAAAGAAGAACTCGGCGCGGAATGATTCCCGTCCTTACGATAGAATGAAAAAGCCATACGACGTTGCGCGTATGGCTTTTTTACTTTTTGCTTGATCAGTCGTTTTATCCGTTTTGAGAAGTTCCCGCGGTCTGTTCCGCCGCGCTTTCGGGAACGGGGGCGTCCCCGGACTGCTTTGCGCGCATTTCTTCGAGGAAGGCTTGTCTCTTCGTGAATTCCTTTTTATAGACGTGGATCGAGATCGGGAGGAAGACGGAAGTCGTAAAGAATTCCGCGATCGGGTAGGCGAACCAAACCCCCGTCGTCTGCGTGTACTTCGCGAGGACGTACGCCGAAGGAATGATGATGAGCTGGCGGGAAAGGGTGATCAAAAGCGAGGTGAAGCCCCTGCCGAGCGATTGCATCATCGTCGTGATCGAAATGCCGACCGCCGCGAGGATAAAGCAAATGCTGATGATCCGCATCGCGTAGGTGCCGACGCGAACGAACTCCGCGTCGTGACCGAACATCGTCATCAGATAATTCGGAATCGACTGGAAGATGATGACGCCGAGCGCCATAAAGCCGATCGCGAGCGTGACCATAAAGCGGAAGGTCGCCAAAAAGCGCCCGCGCGAACCCGAGCCGTAATTGTAGCTCAAAATCGGCAGCCCGCCTTGGGTCAATCCGAAGATCGGCATAAAGACGAAGGATTGGAGCTTAAAGTAGACGCCGAGCACCGTGATCGCATAGGGGAAGGCTTTGATGAAGGAATTGACGGTGATCGTCGTAAACGCGGGAAGCGCGCTGATCAGCATCGAAGGAAGCCCGATCTTCAAGATGCGCCAAATGTAAGAAGGAGAGGGGTAAAACCCTTTTCGCAGGATGTGGACGTCCTGCTTTCGGAAGATCAGCATCGAAAGCGAGAAGAATAATGCGAGGAATTGCCCGATGACAGTCGCGATCGCGGCGCCTTTCGCGCCGAGGCGGGGGAAGACTCCGATTCCGAAAATGAAGAAAGGATCCAAAATGATATTCGTGATCGCGCCGATGAGCTGGGTAAACATCGGAATCTTCATATTGCCCGTCGCTTGGAGGATTTTGCTCGAAGTCAATTCGACCAAAACGCCGAACGAAAAGATCATACAGATCGAAAGATAAGAGACCGCCATATCGAAGGTCTCCGCGTCCTTCGTGTAAGCGCGGACGAAGGGTTTGACGATGGTGAAACCGAGGATCACGGCGAGAACGACCGCGAGGACCGCGATGAAAAGACCGTTTTGCGCGGCGAAACTCGCTCTCCCGCGTTTGCCTTCGCCGAGACTTTTCGAGATGTAGACGTTCGTTCCGACGCCGATCCCGATCCCGACGGAGATCACGAGCATTTGGATCGGAAAGACGATCGAAGTCGCGTCGATCGCTTTGATGCTGAAATGCGCGAGATATAAGCTGTCCACGATATTGTAGACCGCTTGGACGAGCATCGAGAAGATCGCGGGTAGACTCATCGAAATCAGTAGCTTTTTAACGGGCATGACAGCCATTTTTTCCGAACGTAACGTTTCCATACGCAAATTATACCAAGCGCGAAAAAATGCCGTCAAGCGTGTGAAAAATCTTGCCCGTAAAAAATTCGGATTTTTTTGATAAAATCGTTGACAAAGAAGCGGTCGTTCGTTACAATGGAATCAACCTACCGTGAAAATAGGTTATTGAAAATCGAGCGTAAATCTTTTTCGGATCGCAAACAAGCGTTTGAGTCCGCCGCGTAAAAGAGATATAATAAGAACGCGGCGCTTTCGAAAAGCGCGGGGAGGTATAAAGATGAAGAAGATTTACACTTCTGCGGATCAACTTGTCGGCGGGACTCCGCTTTTGGAACTTACGCATATCGAAAAGCAGTTCGATCTGCAAGCGAAGCTGTATGCGAAGCTCGAATATTTGAATCCCGCGGGTTCGGTCAAAGATCGCGTGGCGAAAGCGATGATCGAGGACGCGGAAAGATCGGGAGAGCTGAAAGAAGGCTCCGTCATCATCGAACCGACTTCGGGCAACACGGGGATCGGGCTTGCCTCGATCGCGGCGGCGAAAGGGTATCGGCTTTTGATCGTCATGCCCGACACGATGTCCGTGGAGCGCAGAAAGATCATCAAAGCGTACGGCGCGGAACTCGTCCTGACGGACGGCAAGAAAGGAATGAAAGGGGCGATCGAAAAGGCGGAAGAGCTGAAAAAGGAGATCCCGAATTCGATCATTGCGGGGCAGTTCGTAAATCCGTCCAACCCGAAAGCGCATTTCGAGACGACGGGTCCCGAGATTTTCGAGGACACGGACGGCGAAGTCGATTTCTTCGTCGCGGGAGTCGGGACGGGCGGAACGCTGACCGGAACGGGCGAATACCTCAAAAGCAAAAAGCCCGAGGTGAAAGTCGTGGCGGTCGAGCCGAAATCGAGCGCGCTCCTCTCGACGGGGGTCGCGGGCGCGCATGGGATTCAAGGGATCGGCGCGAATTTCATCCCCGAGGTCTTGGATACGTCGATCTATGACGAAGTCGTCGCCGTAACGGACGAAGACGCGTTTGAGATCGGTCGGCTGATCGGTAAAAGTGAAGGCGTGCTCGTCGGAATTTCGTCGGGCGCGGCGGTGTGGGCGGCGATCGAACTTGCGAAACGCCCCGAGAATAAGGGAAAGAATATCGTCGTCCTGCTTCCCGACACGGGCGACAGATATTTATCGACGCCGCTCTTCGGGGAGTAAAAAAGGAGAGGCAAAGGAGAAAACTATGGAAGGTAACGGCGGAAAAGGAAGGATCCTGACGTTCGAAATCGCGGTGGCTGCGGTCCTGATGGCGATCAATCTCATATTGAGTATGTTCGGAATTCCCGTTCCGGGCGGAGGTCGCTTGTATCTCTGCGACGCGGCAATTGCCGTAGCGGGCGTTTTGCTTTCTCCCTTCTTTGCTTTCGTCGTCGGCGGGGTGGGTTCTTTCCTCGGTGACTTGATGTTCTTCCCCGCGGCGATGTTTATAACGCTTGCGGCGCACGGTATAGAAGCGATTTTGATTTCCGTTTTTTCGCATTACGTTTTGAAAAAGCGTCCGCTTTTCGCTTCGATCCTCGGTCTCGTCGTCGGCGGCGTAATCATGGTCGGGATTTACGCGCTGGGTTCCGCGTTCGTCTACGGGACGCCCGGTTACGCGCTTCTTTCGATCCCGTTCGATCTTTTGCAGGTTTCGGTCGGCGGCGCGCTCGGATTGATCCTTGCGTATCCTCTCGGATTGAAGAAGACCTACGCGCGCTTCTTGTCGAGCCGCGCGCCCAAGGAATAAAAGAAAAGCATTTTTTTCGCGCCCGTTGCTTTGCGGGCGCGAACGCGTTATACTTTATATATGGAAAATTACACCGATCGTTTGGAAATTTTGTACGGAGCGGAAGCCGTCCGAAAGCTCAAAGCTTCGAAAGTCGCCGTCGTCGGAGTCGGCGGCGTCGGAGGCTATGCGGCGGAAGCGGTCGCGCGCGCTTTTGTCGGCGAGATTCTTTTGATCGACGCGGACGTCGTCCAGCCGTCCAACGTCAATCGTCAGATCATCGCGTTTCCTTCCGTCGTCGGGCAAAGCAAAGCCGAATTGATGAAAAAGCGCGTCGAGGAGATAAACCCCGAATGCAAGGTGACCGCGAAGAGCCTTTTCGTTACGGAGGAGAATCTCGCCTCTCTCGAAGAGCTTTGGCAAGCGGACGTCATCGTCGATGCGATTGACTCCGTCCCCTCGAAGATCGCTTTGATCCTTGAAGCGAAAAAGCGCGGCGTTTTCTCCGTCAGCGCGATGGGCGCGGCGAATCGAGAGGATATAACGGCGTTTCGTGCCGCGGATATCTCGGAAACGCATACTTGCCCGCTTGCGAAAAAGATCCGAAAGGCGCTTGCGGAAAAAGGCGTGACCGACGGCGTTCGCGTGGTCTTTTCCACGGAAAAAGCGAAGACTTTCGGCGGCGCGCTCGGTTCGAATTCCTTCACTCCCGCGGCGGCGGGGCTTCTCGCGGCTTCGGAAGCGATCAAAAAGATCATCCGCTGATCGCTTTTTTCCTCTAAAACGTTTCTTTTTTCGAAAAATATTGACTTAAACGGCGCGCGGAATTATAATATCAATTACTATGGATTACAATAAATATCTCAATAATAAGATCGTGGGGCTTAAACCCTCGGGAATCAGAAAATACTTCGACATTGCGGCGACGATGCCCGATTGCATTTCTCTCGGCGTCGGCGAGCCGAATTTCGTCACCCCGAAAGAGGGGATCGACGGCGGCGTCCGCAGCCTTCTTTCCGGACACACGCATTACACGTCCAACGGCGGCATTATGGAGCTCAGAGAGTTGATGAGCTACTATATCCATAAGAAGTACGCCTTGGAGTACGATCCCTCTTGCGAGATCCTGCCGACGATCGGCGTCTCCGAGGCGGTGGACATCACGATGCGCGCGCTGTTGAACCCCGGCGACGAAGTCTTGGTCTCCGATCCGTGCTACGTTTCTTATTATCCCGCCGTAACGATGGCGGGCGGCGTCCCCGTCGTCGTCGAGACCACGCAGGACACGAATTTCATTTTGACCCCCGAAGAACTCGAAAAAGCGATTACTCCCAAGACGAAAGTTTTGCTGATGTGTTATCCGAATAACCCGACCGGCGCAATCATGACGAGAAAAGATCTCGAAGCGATCGTCCCCGTCATTAAGAAGCACGATCTGATCGTCGTGACGGACGAAGTCTATTCCGAGCTGACCTACGGCGGCGTAAAGCATACGTCCATCGCCGCGCTTCCCGGGATGAAAGAGAGGACGATCCTTCTCAGCGGATTCTCGAAGTCCTTCGCGATGACGGGTTGGAGACTCGGCTATCTCGCCGCTCCGAAAGAGATCTACCAGCAGGTCTATAAGATCCACCAGTTCGCGATCATGTGCGTTCCGACGATGGCGCAGGAAGCGTTGATCGCGCTTTTGAAGCACGGATTCGAGACGGATTTCGATTTCGTCGAAGAGATGCGCTTGGAGTACGACCGCAAACGTAAATTCATCTATAAAGCGCTCCTCGATATGGGGCTCGATTGCTTTGAACCGAAAGGCGCGTTCTATATTTTCCCGAAAGTCAGCGACCTCGGAATGGACGACGAAAAGTTCGTCGAACGCCTTTTGTACGAAAAGAAAGTCGCGGTCGTTCCGGGAAGCGCGTTCAGCGAGACTGATCGTTCGCACGTCCGCATCAGCTATGCGTACAGTATGGAGAGATTGGAGCGCGCGATGGAAAGAATGGATGGTTTTGTAAAAGAAGTTAAAAAAGGTCTTTGAAAACTCTTGTCTAATTCAAAAAAAAAGGATATAATAGGTAAGTCGATAAGCTAATGTGGCTCAGCTGGTAGAGCAGTTCACTCGTAATGAACAGGTCGCCGGTTCGAATCCGGCCATTAGCTCCAAAAAATCTCGTCGTCAATAAACGGCGAGATTTTTTGTATCCGAACCGAAGCGAAGCGAGGTTTGGCATATCATCAAAGGCTATAAGCCTTTGTATATCATCAGGCGCTTGCGCCTGTATATCATCACGACAAAGCCGTGCATAAAAACCATCCGCTTCGGTTTGATTTGTTATTCTCGGTTGATATATTCTATTGAAAAATCTTTAAAACGGTGGTATGATTATAAAACAAAATGCTTTTCAGAACGCGAGAGAAATAAAAATGAGTTTGGATATTTCAGATAGTAGTTTTAAAAAGGTTTTTAATGATGAAAAACTTTTTCTTCCGATTCGTTGGACCGGTGGTGTTTTTTATAATTATTTAAAAGAACTTTTTACGCAGTATAAAAAAAATTTTAAAGTAGCGTTTGCTTATAGTATTGATTATGCTGATATGAGGAAAAAAATAGGCTATACCTGCAAATTGTTGCTAGAATCTGTAAAACACTATCTTGATGGTTTCCCGTCAAAAGCATATAAAACGTTTACACGCGTAATGACGATTTTGATGAAAGATCCATTAAGAATCTATTATAAAAC